>JARKQF010000060.1 GCA_029973975.1 Paludibacter sp. | reverse complement strand
GCGATGGGCTCTACCTGTCCCGATACGCGGATGTAATCATTGAACTGACCTCGCGTAACATTGCTTATGGTGATTTTATCACGGTCAACTTTCAGCGTTTTCGTGCCTGCTCCGGCAATTATCTTAACCAGGAGGAATATAAACAACAATCCTCCCGCTATCCATAAAATGTGCTTTTTCTGAAGACCTTTCTTTTTTTCAATCTTTATATCCATGGTTTTTCAATTAGCAATTAACAATGAACAATTAGCAATTAGGGGGTTTTGTGGCTATTAGCATGATACTCTATGGTTAATAGTACTCTTCTCCCATGTAAAAGCGGATAGTCCGTTCTTTTACATTCAGTTGAAGGATGGTACGCATCCAGTCGGCCTCGGCCTGTGCCAATTGATTCTTGGCAGTGTAAAACTCCAGCACACTGATCAGGCCTTGTTCCAGTTTTTTTTCTGACACGGCAAATGCTTCTCTCAGCAACTCTTTTTTTGCCTGAAGCAGATCGCGTTCTTTTTGCAGGGCGTTCACCTGCTGAATGTCTTCGCTGATAAGCCTGTATAGATTCTGTTTCTCATCCTGTTGAGTATTGAGTGCCATAGTGTGTTCCAGTCGTGCTCTCTTCACCTTTGACATTCCCCGCCATGTATTGAAAATGGGAATTTGCAAACTCAGGTAAACCGATTGTGCCATGTTTTGAGAAAACTGATTCTGAAACGGAACGGTTACCATAGCACTGTTAGGATTATTCGGGTCAACAGCTTCTTTTCTTGAATCTGCATAATTTGAATAAAGACCGGCCCCCAGCGAGAGTTGTGGCATTAAACTCCCGCGTGCGAGATTAAACTGCTTCAGTGATGCTTCTGCATTAAGATTGGCGCTCTGCACAGAGGGCATATGCCCTAAAGCTATCAGGTAAACTTCATCCGGCGAGAAAAAACTATCTGCTGAATCCTGAAATTCCCCGTCTTTGATCTCCAGGTCATCATCAAGCGGATAATGCATCAGATTTTTAAGAGCGAGCAAGGCCTGTTCATATTGATTTTGGACCAGGGTAAGATTATGTAATTCACTGGATTCCTGAGCCTTCATCTCCAGCAGATCTGATTCGGCCTGTAATCCAAGTGTTATCATTTTTTGCGTTTTCTGTAAATTAAGAGCAGTGAGCTCCACCTGTTCATGCACAATAGTCTGCAGTTTGTTAAAATAGAGCACATCATAATACTTGTTCATTACTTCAAAAGCAATTGCCATTTCCTGCTGTTTTGCCTCTTCCCTGCTTATTAAATAGTGCAGTTTCTGAAATTTTGCCGAGTTCACGCGTGTAAAACCGCGAAACAGATCCAATTGTGAATCAAGGTAAAAATTCATCGAAAAGAAGTCCTGAGTAATAAAGGTATTGGTAGTTGGGTCAATGGAACGCCCATATCGCTTATTGGCTGAACTCCCGGCATAAAGTGACGGCAAAAAATCGCGCTTCGTTTGCCTGTATTGTTCATCAGCAATATCTGCCCCGATATTTTTATTCGCGTAAGCAAGGTTGTTTTCCAGTGCATACCGGATGCATTGGCTCAGGCCCATCTCCTGTGCAACAGTTACAGCGCTGATTGCTGAAAGAAAAAGAAATGTAAAGAAAGCATGCCTCATATCGTTGACTCATTATTCACAATAATAAGGACAGAATTAATGCCAGGATTGTATTTATCTGAATATCATTATAATGGACATAATATATTTTATTAAACTGTAAAAAAACCAGACAGCAGTTGTCAATTTATTTGACATCATGAAAGGAAAATATTACCTATGCCGGTGAAACGGTTTTCAATAGTATGACCCGTCAGAAGAGTTATCAGTGGATTTGTCTTGCAGAGAGATGCCCAGGTCATCGAATTGATCCCCTGCTTA
>JARKQF010000040.1 GCA_029973975.1 Paludibacter sp. | reverse complement strand
AAAGCAGTTTTTATATTGATAAATAGTGTGAAACTTACATTCTCCTCCTGAACTCCCCGCATACAATCGCCGTTGCCACAGCCACATTCAGCGATTCGGAAGTAGGGGCGTCTTTGGGGTAATTAGGTATCATCAGTTTGTCTGTAACTAATTGAGCTATTTCCGGTGAAATGCCATTGCCTTCGTTGCCCATGACAATGATGCCGTTAGGGCTTAAATCTCTTGTATATAAATCTGTTCCATCTAAGAACGTACCGTACACGGGGATATCCTTCATTTCGGAAAAAAATTCCGGCAGGTTTACATAATGCAACTCAACCCTGGATAAGGCGCCCATGGTAGCCTGTACGGTTTTAGGGTTGAAAGCATCTGCTGTGGCGGTTGAACAGAAGATGTGTCTGATGCCGAACCAGTCGGCGATGCGAATGATGGTGCCCAGATTGCCCGGGTCCTGAACGTCATCGAGCGCTAAACTGAGTTGCCCTGATAATGCTGTGGCGGTTATTTTAACCGGTGTTTTTTTTCTGAATACAGCCAGCATACCCTGAGGCGATTTTTGTGCGGAGATTTTATGAAGCTCTTTTTCTTCTACAGCTATTTTTTCGTCTGCTTGTAATTGTTGCACTTCATTTTCCCATTGGGGCGTGTAAAACAACCATTCACAATGAAAAGCAGTCGACAGGTCGCTGATCAGCTTTGCGCCTTCCGCAACAAAAAGCCCGCTTTCGTCACGGTATTTCTTGTACGCCAGTGAAGTGATGATTTTAATTTTACTTTTTGACAGCATCAGTTGATGAATTTGATGCAAAGCTAATAAAAAAAATAGAATCTTTTTAGTTCCCTCGCTTTGCTCGGGATGACAATTTTTGCTTAATAAATTATTCCCTGTTGCCCAAAGTCTGCAAAAACTATCCTGTTTTGCAGCGACGGGTGCTATGGCTCTCGAGCCGTCGCCGTAAAGAGTCTATAATTATACCGTGAAAGATGGTGCGACGGTAGTTGACCTTACGGAATTGTTGTCATCCCGGGCAAAGCGAGGGAACTAAGAATTTTGATTGAGAACACTCATCCTAATCGCAGCGAGGGAACCAAGTCTTTTAACTGAAGACTGTCATTCCGCAGCGAGAGAACTATGTGTTCAGTCGAAGGAAAGTTATCCCACAACGAGGTAACCATTAGTAATTGCCCAAATGCTTACTGCTTATTCTCAATATACCTACTTGAAAACATCAAAATGCTCACTTGAAATTGAAGTTGCGGATAATCGGTAACCGACCTGCGGATAATCTGTAACCGATTTACCGATTATCTGTAACTGACCTGCGGATTATCCGCAACCGACTTGCAGATTATCCGCAGGTAAGCTACGGAGTATCCGCAACTGCATTGTAGAGCATCTGCAACTGTCAATTTAGCTGGTTTATTGCACTGTTTTGTTAGATTGCTTTCAGTGTTTCATCTAACTTCCCAGAGTAAATCTGCTTACCATTGCGCGAAATGGTATGGGCGAAGAGTTTGTATGCTCCTTTTTCCAACTCGGGAATCAGGAAG
>JARKQF010000029.1 GCA_029973975.1 Paludibacter sp. | reverse complement strand
ATATTTCCCTGTATACAAGTGTCAACGAAGCTTTGATTTCGAAAGATACCGCTCGTAATGTACAGGGTACGGTAACTGTTAAAGACGGGGTGATGATTTTGGAAAGTATGTTGTTTACCACTTCAGCCGCCAAAATGCAGCTCACAGGTATGTATAAAAGTCCGCGCAGAAATCATTTGTTCACTGGAATTGATTTACATTTGCTTGAAATAGAAATTCCGGAGTTGCTGAAACTGATTCCGGATGTGGACACAATCATGCCTATGTTGAGATCTTTTGCCGGTACGGGTGAATTCCACATGACCATTGAAACATATTTGGATTCGGCTTATAACCTGAAAAAATCGACCTTACTGGGTGCTGCCTCGGTACGCGGACAAGACCTTGTTTTACTCGATGGCGAAACATTCACGGAAATTGCCAAAACGCTTCGTTTCAACAAAAAAACAGAGAATAAAATCGACAGTCTTTCTGCTGAATTTACTGTCATTAAAAACAATGTGTATGTGTATCCTTTCCTGATTGTGATGGATAAATATAAAGCCATTGTGGAGGGCCGTCATAACCTGGATATGAATTTTGATTACCATATTTCGCTTATTGACAGTCCATTGCCCCTGCAACTGGGAGTTGATGTAAAAGGTAATCTGGACGACATGAAAATTCGTCCGGTTAAATGTAAATATGCCAATATGTATCGTCCTGCCCGAAGAACGGAGGTTGATACCAAGAAACTGGAATTACGCAATATGATTCGGCAGGTGTTGACCGATCGGGTCAGGGAGGAATAATGTTATTCATACCGGATAATTTTTGCCGGGAGAATTTTGGTTATCAGGTAGGATGGACCAATCATCATCAGGATGGAGGCCAGCAATGTGCCGATGTTCAGTCCTATAATCAACGGCCAGTTGAATAAAACAGGTACGGTTGCGATGTAATAGGCTTCCGGATCAAGCGGAATGATACCCGTGAAATACTGGATAGCACAGATACTCAACCCGATGATATTTCCCCACAGCATACCTTTTCCTATCAGGAATAAAGAATGATACAGAAATATCTTTCTGACCGACCAGTTGGTAGCGCCGATAGATTTGAGAATGCCTATCATCGTAGTGCGTTCCAGTATCAATATAAGCAATCCGGAAATCATGTTGAAGCCGGCTACAGCCAGCATCAGAAATAGTATTACCCATACATTGATATCTAACAAATCGAGCCAGGAGAAGATCTGCGGATTAATATCCCGGATGGTTTGGGTATATAGCATGTTCCCGTTGGCCTGTGCCTTGTTGGCGGTTTTAAAATAGACCTGATCGCCGATTTCATCGATTTCATCGAAATTATTGATAAGAATTTCATACCCACTGACTTCTGAATCCTGCCAGTTGTTCAGTTGTCTGATGTGACGCATATCTGTCAGAATAAACAGCTTATCGTATTCAATGAAATTGGTTGAATATATCCCGCTGATGGTGAATTTTCTGGCCCTGACCTGGTCCTGCATGAAATAGGAAAAGAAAGAATCACCCAACTTCAATTTGAATAAATCGGCCAGATGTTTGGATATGACAGCCTGGTTTTGCAGACTGTCACCGATATGCAAAATATCACCTTCTAATAAATTACTTTTGAAGAAATCCCAGTCGAAATGTTTATCAATTCCTTTCAACACAATGCCTTGAAACTGCTCATTTGTTTTGATGATGCCGGGTTTGGTGGCAAAAGCCTGTATGTGTTTTACGCCGGGAATTGCCGCCAGCTCATTTTTCAGCGTATCATTCAGCATGATGGGAGTTAGTTCGTAGGTATTATTGCTATCAAAATTGGTAATTTGTATATGTCCCCCGAAACCGATGGTCTTATTTCTGATTTCTTTTTTAAAACCGGTTACGATACTCACAGCCAGCAGCATCACGGTAAGCCCGATGGCAATTCCCAGGATGGCTATACGCACAGCAGGACGGGAAACATGTTTCCTGTCCTGCCTGAAGTGAATGCGTTTTGCTATGAAGTATTCTAAATTCATGTCATTTTTTCAAGGTGTTACCGGGGTAAGCATCCAGCGCTTTTTCGAGTACGATCAAGGCCTTTTTCAGGGCTTCTTTTTCCAGTACGTAAGCGATACGGACTTCATTCCGGCCGATATCAGGAGTAGTATAAAAACCGGAGGCAGGAGCCATCATTACGGTCTGACCCTCATAATCAAAGTCTGATAGCAACCAGGCACAAAATTTATCGGCATCATCAACCGGAAGTTTGGCAACAGTGTAAAAAGCGCCCATCGGTATCGGTGAATACACGCCGGGAATACGATTCAGGCCATCAATCAGGTATTTACGCCTTTCCACATATTCGTTGTACATTTCGAGCATATATTCTTCCGGGGTATCGATGGAAGCTTCTGCTGCAATTTGTCCGATTAACGGGGGACTCAGACGGGCCTGACAAAATTTCATCACATTGTCCCTTACTTTTTTGTTTTTAGTTACCAAAGCGCCAACGCGGATTCCACATTCACTGTATCTTTTTGAAACAGAGTCGAACAATACGACGTTTTCTTCGATTCCATCCAGATGAAAAGCCGAAATATAAGGTGCACCGGTGTAACAGAATTCACGGTAAACTTCATCGGAGAATAAATACAAATCGTATTTCTTTACGAGTTTCTTGATGTTGTTCATTTCGGCGCGGGTATAGAGATAACCGGTCGGATTGTTCGGGTTGCAAATCAGGATACCTTTGGTTCTGGGTGTGATGAGTTCCTCGAATTTTTCAATCGGAGGCAGGGCAAAACCATCTTCAATACTGCAGAATATCGGTTTGATAACAGCGCCGGCCGCAATGGCAAAAGCAGTATAGTTGGCATAAGCAGGCTCGGGAACGATGATTTCATCTCCCGGATCCAGACAGCTCATGAAGGCAAAGTTCACTGCTTCGGAGCCACCAGTGGTAACAATGATGTTTTCTTCCGTTACATCAATATTAAAGCGATGGTAGTAACTGGCCAGTTTGGTACGCAGACTTTTAATTCCGTCACTCGGACTGTATTCCAGTATACTTCTGTCGATATTGCGAATCGCGTCGATCGCCACCTGAGGAGTTTTCAAATCGGGCTGACCGATATTCAGGTGATACACTTTGACTCCGCGTGCTTTGGCTTTATCGGCCAGCGGAACTAACTTACGGATAGGCGATTCGGGCATTGAATTCCCGCGTTGGGATGTCTGTGGCATGCTTTTTTTAGTTTTGCCTGCAAAATTAGTGAAATTATTTAAAATCCACTATCAATTTGACATTAAATTGTCGGCCTGTGAGATAATTCGGAACGGCGAGCTG
>JARKQF010000013.1 GCA_029973975.1 Paludibacter sp. | reverse complement strand
TTTTCATGTCATCCTCCTTTTAAATAGTATTTAATCTTAAAGATCATTTTTAATCTTATCGAACTCATCTTTTGTAATTTCTCCCCTGGCATAACGTTTTTTTAGAATGTCGATAGGAGTTTCTTCCAAGTTTCCCATTTTCCCCTTTGATTTAGTGTTCTGAATCACCAGGTAGATCAGCACGCCGATAATAACAATAAGCAGCAGCCACATAAAACCTCCTCCATAACCGTAATACATCATATGTCCCCATCCACCGCCACCCCTGGGACCGAAGAAATAATCGTCGGAGCAAGCTGCCAGGGATGTTAAAAAGAACCCAAGGAACGGTAACTGAATTTTATACATACACACCCCCTATTTAATAGCTTCAAAGACTTGCGAAAAACCATACTCGATCATGCCAGACCTCCCGCGCCTGGATTATCCTTGTTCGGTTTGGCAATCACCATCTTAACCATCTTCATGAATCCCAGATGTTCTATTTCTTCAATCAGAAAACCCACCGCCTTTATGTTTTCTACGGTTTGCTGGTTGATGTTAGCCCCTGTGATGCGAACGATGAGGGGATTCAGACGGTCCATAATCCACCCCATAATCAGATTGTCGATCCGTACATGCTCCAACAGTAGAGCTCGTCCATCCGGTTTGACTACCCTTCGCAATTCTTTGAGTCCCTGTAATGGGTTTGGTACGGAACAAAACACAAATGTCGCGACAACCGTATCAAAGAAATTATCAGGATAGGCAAGGTTTTCAACATCCCCCTCCTCAATCTTGAAGGTTAATCCTTTTTTCTCTGCATTCTTCTTAGCCAGGACTATCATTTTCTCTGCAAAATCGATTGCCGTAACATCCGCCCCGGCTGGATAAAAATCAAAATTTTTTCCTGTTCCAACACCGACCTCCAATATCTTTCCCTTTGCCTTCTTAAGTAATTTTTTTCTCCAATTATCAATAAATGATGTCGGAACGGCTTGGAGAAGATTGTAAATCGACGCAATACGATTATAGCGTATCCTGGTTTGCTGAGATCCTATAATATTTTTATCAGGCTTGACCATACTCGTGGTCTTCCATTAAATTTTTATCAGTTTAAATTCTTTTGCAAAGATTGAACAAACAATATTGAATCTATGGTTTTGCAGCTGTTTTGAATGATGCTTTAACGACTACACTCACTTTATCTAATCATTTTCTAAAATAAATCAGACGAGCGAATAGTATAAGATAAGTATTTTCAGGAATTATTGTGCTTTCAAACTTAAATTAACGTTAGT
>JARKQF010000343.1 GCA_029973975.1 Paludibacter sp. | reverse complement strand
AGATTGGATTGAAATAAAGTACTTGTGTATAAGTCCTTTGCTTTAGCCGGGTATTTTCGTTTGCTTTTGACGCATGAAATGAGCACGATTTTTTTCACGGTTACCTCATTAACGGAATTCCTTTTACTCTACCAAACCGACGCATCTTCAGGCCACTCATCAGTGTCGTAACTAGAAAAGATTGCGGCATCCAAAATAAATGGCAAAACACCGGTTTGAATACACCAATCCCGAAGGATATCGGATATAAAACAATAGTATTCCTCTTCTCCTAAAGCCATCGAAGAAAGGGGGAGGGGAAAATCAATACTACGTAGCCACTTAAGAACGCGGGAGTCTAGTACAAATTCATACCGAGTCAAACCAAGAGATTGCCAAAAATTACGAGATTGTTTTGGTCCAAAACCAGAGAAGGTATTCTGGATGTAAAGAGCAGCTTTCCGTTCGAGCGCATAATGATCAGGGACGGGGGTTGATTTTCGTTGTCCTTCAAGATGATTTCCAAATTCATCCACGGTAGGCCATTCACTAGATGATAAAAGATCATAATTGAGTTTCATCTGCTTGGCTATCTTAGGCCCAAATCGAATTCCACCATTCTCCTCGATTTTTTGCTGAATAAATTTATCAATATCATTAACCTTTGAACACTCTTCCAAGGAAAGCGGAAAAGGCTCAGTGAGTAAAAATCTACTAATCGGGATCTTTGGTCCAGATCGTTGTTGTGTGGTGAAAAGGCACATAGCCATTGTGAGCCAAATATCTTCTCGAGAGCGTGAAGGGATATTGCCATTTACATTTCTCAATATGCGTTGAACAACAAAGGTACGCTTTTGGTTAGCCTTCACAAATGAAACCAATGCTTGGTTATCAACCTCTTGGAAAGATATATCGAATTTCATACCGCCACCTTTTCTATTATTGATTTTAGTTGAGAATGTTATTTTCAATCAAGCCATGACCGAGTTTTGCTATTTTGGGAGTTGTCCCCCTAGGATAAGCTCTTTTCGCTTGCTATACTCAATCTAATCTGACAACTTAATTATCTATTCTTTCAATCGTTAGCCGGACTCTACCTGCTGGATGCGCACGTCAAAGGCGCATAAGCACGAGTGTCTGGCTTT
>JARKQF010000336.1 GCA_029973975.1 Paludibacter sp. | reverse complement strand
TTATTTATATAATCCGAAGTATAACGTGATGCATACCCGTTATAACCACTTTCAGTGGTTGTCGGATGTTTTTTTGTGTAGTAATAACCGTTAAGGTAGCTTTGTCCTTTACGCGTTATCATCCCTTTTACGGCAAAATTTTCGAAAGGACGAAACTCCACACTCCCTGTAAAACGAAGATTACGGGAACGCGTCATACCAATTGTTTCATTCAATAACGAAACCGGATTGTCATAAAAATAAACGGGACGCTCCACATAGGAACCATCTTCATTATAAATTCCCTGCGTCGGATTTTGAATGCATGCGTACCGGTACACATTGGTATTAAATCCGGGGCCGGTACTTTGTTCATTTGCTATTAAGGAAATATTTGAGATCAGTTTATCATCAAACATACGATGTGCAAACTCTAAACGTCCCCTGATATTTTCAGAATCGGATTTTTTGAATGTTCCCTCTTTTTTGTCATACGTAAGATTGGCAATGATACTTGTTTGGGAACTACCACCTCTGTATGTCAGATTATGCACGTTGGAAATTCCTGTCCGGCTTACCTCCTTTAGCCAATCCGTATCATGCCCATAATCCTGATCATTTGCCCCCGAGAATTCATAACCTTCCTGAAATCGCGCTCTCAGTTCACTCGCATTCATAAAGTCGGCAACCCTTGCTTGTTGGGAAATCGATACATACCCGTTATATTCAATGGTTGCCGGAGCATCGCGTCTTCCGCCTTTAGTCGTGATAATAATCACCCCATTGGTACCCCGCGTACCGTATATAGCAGTTGCGGAACCATCTTTTAAAACATCGATCGACTCAATATCTTCAGGCGCAACCGTAGCAAATGATCCCGGCACACCATCTACCAATATCAACGGAGACGTTAATCCCATTAAGGTGGAATTACCGCGAAGCATAACGGAAGTACTGGCCGACGGATCACCGGTGGGCAGTGAGATTTGTAACCCTGCCACCTTGCCCTGTACCAATTGTCCCGCATCAAGGATGGCTCCTTTATTAAACATTTCGGATTTCACACTTGCCACGGAACTTGTCACATCCACCCTTTTCTGGGTACCATAACCAATCACGACAACCTCCTCCATAATTTTTAAATCTTCTATCAGCGTGATTGTCATCAGTCGATCCTGCTCAATAGGATATTCAGCCGTTTTATACCCAATATAGGAAACGACTAATACCGCATTCGAATCTTTCACATCAAGTGAAAAATTTCCTTCCGCGTCGGTTACCGTACCGTTAACGGTTCCTTTTTCGATGATATTCGCTCCGATAATCGGAATCCCTGCTTCATCCACAATTATTCCCCCGATTTTCACAGAAGCTTGCAGATATTCATTCCTATTCGCGAATAGCGATCCTTCCGGGTAGATGAAGAATAGTAGTAAAAATGAAATGAAACAGACATAACATTTCAATTCGGGTTTGTTGTTTTTTGAATTTGCTCTCATAGGGTTAAAATATAAAAAAGTGAAAAATAATATTCGAAGTAATGTGTAACCCACTGGTTCTGTTTGCAAATTTGAGGTGAAAAAAGAACTTGTAATACAAAAAAAATCCAAAAAAATAACACAATTCTATTTTAAGTGTCAAATTAACACTATATCTTTGAGGGGAATTTAAAATAAGCCTAACATAGACGTAAAAATCCATGCAAACAATACTTTCCATATTCTTCATATTTTGGATATCGTGTTTGAAATCGTTCTCCATTGAACTGAATTTCAAATATTACAAGGTAGAGGACGGTTTATCCTCGAATACGGTATATGCTGTTCTCCAGGACTCGAGAGGATTTATGTGGTTCGGGACCGAAAACGGGCTGAACCGATTCGATGGTTACACATTTACCGCCTACCGGAATACCCCCCGAAATGAAAATTCCCTGATAAACAATTATGTATATTGTCTTATTGAAGATGGGGATCAAACACTCTGGATTGGAACCGAACGAGGAGTATGTACGTTTGACCTAGGAAAAGACGGGTTCAATCCGTTTATATTAAAAACCGAAAAAGGCATTCCGGTCTCAGGAAGAATTCAAAATCTGGTTCCCGATAACGGGAAAATATGGATCACGTCTGCAAGGCAAGGGGTTTTTGTGTATGAAAATAATAAGCTATCCCTGCATTCTTTCGATGAATTCAAAACAAATCCGGACGAACAGATCTGGGTAACAGGGATCTATAAAGACAAAGAAAATATTATCTGGGCTTCGGTGGACAATACCGGACACCAGATATACAGGTTTAATAAGGAATCGGGAAAATTTACTCCCGGCTTTCCGGATATGTGTTTCGATGAACAAAAACAATTGCGTGCCTACAGCATGCTGGAAGATACTTTCGGGACATTGTGGTTCGGAACATGGACAAACGGCCTAATCGCAGTAGATAAACACAAAGGAATCATCACCGAAAGACATTTACATATCCCCGGTAAGGACAGGATCCTGCATATCCATCAATTAACGGAATACGATCCGGGCACCATACTGATCGGGTCGAATGACGGGCTTACTTCCTTCAAAATATCACCCATAGCCGGCAACCGGCCGGATCAACATTTCCGGGAACCAATGCTCTCCAATTGTTTTGTGTATCCCATTTATAAGGATAACGAAGGGGGTCTCTGGATCGGAACATATTACGGTGGAATAAATTATGCGTCGCCCAACAGAAACTATTTCACAGGATATACGTATATCAAACACGAGAATTCTGTTACGGGAAACGTGGTTAGCTGTTTCTGCGAAGATCCGTCGGGAAATATATGGATCGGGACCGAAGACGGCGGACTGAACGAACTGAATGTAAAAACCGGAAAATTTCATGCATATAGTTATAAGGATAAGACGAATGGCCTGTCGTTTGATAATGTGCATGCTCTCCTGATAGATAACAACAACCTGTGGATAGGAACATATACAGGAGGACTCAATGTAATGGATCTTCACACTAAGAAGATCAAACATTATGTTTCGGATCATGCAGATAAAAACACACTGGATGCGAATAACATCTATTCGATATATCGTGATTCGCTGGCAAATATCTGGATTGGGACCTCATCAGGAATAAACCTGTATAACCGGCAATCGGATAATTTCACTCGTGCCCGTCATCTGAATGAAATAGTAATGGATATTTTACAGACAGGAAACCATATCTGGTTTGCGACGATCAATAGGGGATTACAAAAATTCGATCTCGAATCCGGCCAATGGACGGAATACCTGTTCGAATCCGATAACAAAAATTCATTAATCAGTAACGATGTGATTTGCCTGGGGACCGATGAAAAGCAACAGTTATGGATCGGCACAAATCACGGATTATGCCGGTACGACGCTGAAAATGATATTTTCATCGATGAAAAAGTGGAATTTCAGAGCAATTATATTTGTAAGGTCTTTGCCGAAAACGGAAATCTATGGATTACCACACTGAAAGGCTTAATCAGTTATACTCCTTCCACCAGGCAACACCGCCAGTTTACCAAAAGTGACGGTCTATTGAGTGATCTGTTTACACCGAATTCCGGCTTTAAAACCTCCTCCGGAAAAATATACCTCGGTACACCCAACGGATTTAACACATTCTATCCCAAACAGTTGAACAAAAACACGCATATCCCAACCATTGAAATAACGGATTTCCAACTGTTTAACAAGCCGACGGATATAAATAATTTTTTATCCCGGAACAAACAAAACCGGCCGGTGCTTATGCTGACACACAATAAGAATTCATTCAGCTTTGAATTTACGGCATTGAGTTTTTTTGCTCCCGAGAAAAACCAGTATTCCTTTATGTTGGAAGGATTCGACAAAAATTGGAATAACACCGGTAAAGAGCGGAGAGCGACCTATACCAATATTCCACCCGGAAATTATGTATTCAGAATAAAAGCATCGAATAACGACGGGATATGGAATAACGAGGGATATGCCCTGCGCATGATCATAAAACCACCTCTCTGGTGGAACGGGTGGTCAATTACATTCTACATACTACTCGTCATTACCGGTATCATCTATCTGTTTCATTTCCTTCGGGAAAAGGACAAACGAAAAAATGAAGAAAAAATCGTCAGGATCAGAAGCGAACAGGAAAAAGAAATGTATCGCTCCAAAATAGAGTTTTTCACCAATGTGGCACACGAGATAAGAACACCTCTAAGTTTGATCATCGCTCCTTTGGAACAGGTAATCGAAGCCTCGGACGCAATGCCGGATGCAATCAAGGAGAATCTGGATATCATGAGAAGTAATAGTCAACGCCTCTTAACATTAGTAAATCAGTTACTCGATTTTTCAAAGATTGAAAAGAGAGGTATCCAGATATCATTGTCCAACCAGAATATATACCTCTTAGTGTCAAAAATCTATCAGCGGTTTAAACCGTTTATCGAACATAAACACATTCTGTTTGAATACATCTGTAACGATACGTTTTTCGAAACGATGACCGATGCGGAAAACCTCACAAAAGTGGTAAGCAACCTGTTGAGCAACGCATCGAAATACACCACCGATCACATATTACTGAAATTGAATGCACATCTCTCCGCAGATTACTATGAAATATCGGTAAAAGATAACGGTGCCGGTTTGTCTGAATCGGAAACCGAGCATATATTCAAACCGTTTTATCAGGCACCGGGACAATACAACTCCGGTACAGGCCTCGGGTTATTCCTGGTAAAATCGATAGTGGATGCACTTGACGGAAAAATAGAACTAATAAATAATCCCGGTGAGAGTTTTTCCATTTCAGTTGTTCTTCCTAAAATAAACAGGCAGGTAGAATATCCTCTCCCCGGAGAATATTCTACGGAAACACAAATGAGTTCCGGTATAGAACCCGAGAGTTGCGATTCCGGTAACGTTTGTTGCGATTCGGGTAATGATGAAAAACCATCGCTGCTGATCGTGGAAGACGACAAGGATATGCAGGCCTTCATTCGGAAACAGTTCCTGAACAATTACCTCGTTTATACTGCAAACGATGGCAATGAGGGTATTGACATCCTGGAAAATCATCCAATAGATATCATCGTTACGGATATGATGATGCCGAATATGGATGGCATCACATTTTGCAAAACCGTCAAACAGAATTTTTTATGGAGCCATATTCCGGTGATTATGTTGACGGCAAGAACAAATGTCGGATCAAAGATCGAAGCCTTTGAGACGGGCGCCGATGCGTATCTAGACAAGCCTTTCCATATTTCCTATTTGTCCGCACGCATCCGGAACCTGCTGGAATCACGCAGATTACTGTTTCAAAAATTCTCCCGGACACCGTATGCTTCCCTGAAAAGTATCGCAGGAAACAAAACAGATGAAGATTTTCTGGTAAAATTGAACGAGATCATTGAAAAGAATATTGAAAATTCCGATTTTTCTATCGATAATCTGGCAAAAGAAATAGGTATCAGCAGTTCGGGATTGTTTGCAAAGATAAAACAGATATCGGGAGTAACGCCCAACAGGCTTATTCTGTCCATGCGGCTGAAGAAAGCGGCTGAACTGTTAAACGAAAGAAGATACAGGGTAAATGAAGTGTGTTACCGGGTAGGATTCAACAATCCATCTTACTTTGCAAAATGTTTCCAGAAACAATTCGGAAAACTCCCGAAGGATTTTACCGATCACGATACGGAATAGAAACAATCAGTCTCCCTGAAATGACATAGAACAAAACAGTAAGACAGAGGGAAGAGCCGTCGGGCAATACGGGAAAGAGTCTTATTTTTTAACCTCCAATAACCGCATTCAACCCGTTTTCCGTAAAAACAGAATGAATATGTGCCATCCTTTCTTTGGATGGTTCCGCCATACCCTGATCATTATACACCTTCCCCAACTTTTCATATTTTTTCGAAGCGATATTATGATAAGGCAGTAGCCCTACAACGGTCGGTTTCCGCAGCAATCCATTCAGAAAAGCGATCGTCTCCGTTATATTTTCATCATCGGTATTTACACCTTCCACCAAAGGAATACGAATATGATATTCTTTATTGTTATCGGAAATCAATCTGAGGTTTTTCAGGATGAGGGCATTATCTGCTCCCACCCACGTTCGATGGGTTTGTGCATTCATCAATTTCAGGTCATACAGGAAAAGGTCGGTATGTTCCAGGATATCTTCCACCACCGCCGATCTCACACTACCCGAGGTATCGACTGCCCGATGGATCCCTTCCCGTCCGCACCTGATCAGCAGGCTTTTCAATGCTGCGGGGTACATCAACGGTTCACCGCCTGAGAAAGTAACCCCACCACCCGAAGCATCCATCATATTGGTTTCCTTTAGTACGGCAGTCATCACTTCCTCTTCGGAATAATTTCGCCCGCTCATCTCGATGGCTTT
>JARKQF010000334.1 GCA_029973975.1 Paludibacter sp. | reverse complement strand
GAAGCCATCTTCAAGATTAGATTTCTTTTTTGAGGGTCGTGGAAGACTACCACGTTGATAGGTTACAGGTGTACAACAGAAATGTAAAGCCGAGTAATACTAATTGCCCGATAAGCTTTTTTAGCGTGGTTTTTTCGAATAAGAGAAGACACAAAACAGAAAGATACTTCATAGGTCATCGCCGATTGTAAAAAAAGGTGTTGGTAATGGAGTATTAACAATGAACGATATTATGGTATTGTACAGGTCGGTTAAGATTAATTTTATCCCGAAAGGACAGGAACTGATATTTCTCTTCTTTACAATAGTCAACCAGTTTTCAGGTGGTTATAGCACCGGGGTTCCACCTCTTCCCATTCCGAACAGAGTAGTTAAGCCCGGTCACGTCGATGGTACTGCGTAAAAGTGGGAGAGTAGATAGCCGCCGTTTTTTTTAAGAAGTCCCGGTCACCCTTATCAGTGACCGGGACTTTTTTTATGCACTGAAAACCCGATGGGATAAGCGGATGTTACCAACAAGTTAAGACGGAAACAATGGGATAGGCCGGGCTGGGAATCATCTGAAAGAAATCAGTTGTAACTCCCGTTCCCCAATCCGACAGACATACAGGAAATTAAAATACCCTGTAACAAACTGTTACAGGGTATTTTAATTAAATAAAGTTTCTTAGAAGAAATAACTTACAGATCCAATGACTCTGTGGTTATTTACTGTGTAGTTGTGTGCTGTCTTTCCATTCGTTTGAATAGTACCATAAGTTACGCCGGTTAAGTTATATTCAACTCCAAAACTGAAACTAGGCAGATTAAATATAAGGGTTGGCGAGACTCTGAACATACTGTTAATCATTTCCTGGGTATCTGTGTAAAAACCCCTGCTGTAAACGGTTATGAGGCCATTGTCATCATGAAGCTCCATGCTGCTACCCAAGTTCTGAGCATACCCTCCAAATAAACTGATTTGCCATTTTCTACCGTAAACAAGGTTTACCCAGCTTGATAAGATGTTCTGGTTGGTGTATCCGTATTCTCTTGTCGAACTGTTGTATGTTTTACCGTATCCATTTGCAAGTAGTTGATCGCTCAGGTTTTGTCCAACAGTTAGTCTCGCTTTTGCTACAAATTTATCTTGCGTATACTGAGAATATGCTATTGCTGAAATTGAAGAAAGACTTTTATCGTCCGGTTTTATTACTTTCATGTCAACTCCGGCTCCTGTAATCCAATGCTCGTCTTTGTATTCCAAACCTCCAAAAAATTCTGGTATCAATGAGTTTCTCAAATAATTGGGTGAAAAACCCTTTGGACCGGAAGATGTATATTGCATTTGGTAAACAGCTGCTCCTGTAAAAACGAATTTCTTTTTAAGATTATGTGAAAAACGCAGCTGGGGACTTCTGTTGAAGGGTTGAAACGGCATTCCTGCATTTAAAGAAACGGTGACAGGTATAACTGATCCCCACATGGGATGCCATGTCTGACCAATTTGTATCGTTGAGCTTTCCCATTTTAATTGCATGTATGCATGACGTATCCGCACAACATAATTAGCAACACCAAATCCGGCAAAGTCAGCTTCAATTTTTCCGGAAGACTGAGCTCCTAAAATGGGTTCCCCTTTGATGTTGAGTCCGATCCGACTGGCAATACTAAGCATATTGGCTTGTGCAACCGCATTTTCATCAATTCCTGAAAGGTTTAATTTGATGGGTTTGGGGAAAAAATGAAATACACCGTCAATTCCTTCTTCGCATTGCCGGGAATTATAATAAAAATCATTTCGTATAAATCCGTAAATGTCCAGAGTCGTTTTCGGCGTATTTGCAAAAAGCCCGAGAGGCACTGTTAGTAACAGTGTGAAAAAAAATGATTTTCTCATGTGTGAAAATAATGAAGGGTGAGTGTCAGATTGATAATCTTCTACTCACCCTTCGTTTTTGATGATTTATGATAGCATGGATTTTACCTGATTGTACACGTTCTGACCCGTGAATCCGAGTTTCTCGTCGAGCACTTTATACGGAGCAGAGAAACCGAACGACTCCAGACCAAATACTTTACCGTTAGAACCAACCAACCCCTCCAGATTTACTGGTAAACCGGCAGTCAGTCCGAATGTTTTGATGCCTGCGGGTAACACATCTTGCTGATATGATACAGGTTGAGCTCTGAATAAACCTTCGGATGGAACTGATACCAAACGTACTTTAATTCCTTCGGCACGTAACAAGGCTGCACCTTCATTTAAAGTTGATACTTCCGAACCGGATGCTAACAGTATTACATCAGGATTTCCATCACAATTTACTACGTAAGCTCCCTTTTCAGCATATTTTGCTTCTTCTTTCCGCAAGTTAACGGATGGAAGATCATTGATATTTTGTCGTGAAAGGATTAATGCCGTAGGTGTATGGGTGTTTTCTATGGCCATTTTCCAGGCCACAGTTGTTTCTTCTACATCAGCTGGACGAAGTACAAGCATAGAATTCTGGCCGCTGTGATTTTTTAGCTTCTCCATTAAACGAATCTGAGCTTCTTGTTCTACGGGCTCGTGGGTCGGACCGTCTTCCCCTACCCGGAATGCATCATGTGTCCAGATAAATTTTACAGGTTGTTCCATCAGGGCTGCCATGCGTATGGCCGGTTTCATGTAATCGGAGAATACGAAGAATGTTGCACAGGCAGGTATTACCCCTCCATGTAAACTCATACCGACACATAAACATGCCATTGTTAATTCAGCAACGCCTGCCTGTAAAAACGCACCGCTGAAATCACCTTTGGTGAATGCAGTAGTTTTTTTCAAAAATCCATCGGTTTTGTCTGAATTAGATAGGTCGGCAGAGGCGACAATCATATTTTCCACTTGTACAGCCAATTCGGAAAGTACGGTTGCCGATGCCGCTCTGGTCGACTGATTCGGCTTTTGAACGATTGCATCCCAGTTTACATTCGTTTTGCCGGAGAAGAACAATGCCAATTTTTCAGCTAAAGCCGGATTCGATTTAGCCCATTTTTCTTCTTCAGCATATTTTTCTGCCATAATCACGGCTAACTCTTCGGCGCGTTTTGCATAAAGCGCTTTGGTTTCTTCAAAAAATATAAATGGATTCTCGGGGTTTCCTCCGAGATTCTTGATGCTTTCTTCAAATGATGCACCGGCTTCTCCGAGTGGCATACCATGAGTTGCACACATACGTTCATAACTTGACCCGTCAGCTTTTCTGGCTCCTTTACCCATGATGGTTTTGCCAATAATGAGCGTTGGACGTGAGTTTTCTGCTTTTGCTTCGGTGAGGGCCTTTCTGATTTGTTCCGCATTGTTTCCGTCGATTTCTATTACATGCCAATTCCAGGCTTTGTATTTCATTGCGACATCTTCACTTGTAACAGCATCAGTATTGGTTGATAACTGAATGTCGTTTGAATCATAAAACATAACCAGGTTGTCAAGTCCAAGGTGACCGGCGATACGTCCTGTTCCCTGGGAAATTTCTTCCTGAATACCTCCGTCTGAAATAAAAGCGTATATGGTTTGTCCCATCATCTCCCCAAAACGGGCTTTCAGAAACTTAGCGGCAATAGCAGCTCCAACAGCATAGGCATGTCCCTGACCAAGCGGACCGGATGTGTTTTCAACTCCGCGTTTTACATCTACCTCGGGATGACCCGGAGTCGGAGAACCCCATTGACGGAACTGAGCTAATTCATCCAGTGTGTATTTCCCGGTACAAGCCAATGTTGAATACAACATAGGCGACATGTGTCCCGGGTCCAGAAAAAAACGGTCACGACCAGCCCAGGTTGGATTTTCAGGATCATATACCAAAAACTCTGAGTATAACACATTGATAAAGTCTGCTCCCCCCATAGCGCCACCAGGGTGACCCGATTTTGCTTTTTCAACCATGGATGCAGCAAGTATACGAATGTTATCTGCTGCCCGATTTAAAGTTGCAATTGAATTCATTATTATTTATTTTTTGATTAAAATTTATATCCTAACATGTAATTGAATCCCCACACGGATCCATCTCCGTTGATGCCGAACCCAGGAATATACCAGGGTTTATAATCTCCCTGATCAGATTTGGTTATCAGATTTTTGATGCGTGCTGTCCATCCGACATACACTCTTTTATAGATTTCAACTCTGATACCTGCTGTTATCTCAAACCATAAATTAAAAGACTTTCCCCTGAAATCTTTTTGAAAATCAGTATTCCAATATTCATTTTCAAAGGTAATATTCTGCAGGTCATAATCAAAATTCGTATGGCCTAACCGGGCGCCTATCAGAAAATAATTTGTAAACTTATTTTCACTCGTTTGATTCTTTATCAGATTAAAATCCATTCCTAACCGATAAAATAGCGCATTCCCCTGATACTTTATTCCTGACGCTGTAAGTTTGTCTGCCCCTGCATAACCGATTTCAAAGATCGGATAATACCGGTTGTTTATTTCAGCTTGTACGGCGCTTTCATATTGATATACATCACCTCGGTTTAAAAAGGTGGTGATAACAGGTGAAACGTCAAGTTCTACCCGTATGCTGTTTAATTCAAACTTATTTATACTATCGTTTTTCTCTGAATTTACTTTTTGCCCGGTTAATGTCGTTACGCAACATAACAACAGCAGACTAAAGCAATATCTGTAAATGTTGTACATCTGTTGTGTTTATATCGCGATTTAGAATTCTATAACTTTTTATCAGGTGACTGGTGCTTAAAACCGTATCAACATGATGCGTAATAACCATCCCGCAGGAATATGAAATAAAATATTCTTTATTTGAATACTGAACATTTAATGTGTCATGTGTCCCATTTATATTCAATACGAAAATGCTCTCCTCTGCCGAATTGTTCAAAGGTAAAGCTATTTTATTGATATTTTTGACATTTTTATATAATGAATCGGGAGTAATCGAGTTATTATTGATGCCAAATACAGTAATACTGTCAATGTTCAAGGCATTGGTTGTTTCTGAAGTGTAAAAACCAATGTTGAATAATACCTGCTTATTCTCTCTGCAAGTTTCTTCTTGTGCACAAGAAGATAAAAGCAGTAATATTAAGGTAAGTGATGTAATGAGTATTTTCATGGAAATTTACCTGAGAAACTGGTTTCTTACTTCTGTTTTTAAAATTTCGATGGCAATTTGTGTCGGATTATCTTCTGTTTCAGTATATATACGGATGACCTGCTCTGCCAGTTGAGTAGCAGGTTCATCAGTTTTAAACCTGATTGCCGTTGTGTTTATAAGTTTAATCAGATTATCCTGTGTATTTTTTACGGCTGACCACAGTTCATCGCTCACATATAGCTGTTGGGCATAATTATGCTCAAATTCTTTTCTGATGTGATCTGTCAACTGAGATTGAAATTCCATGCAGGACATTCCGGGTCTGATGACCTGCAGTACCATATTGGCCGGGTTGCTGCGTTCAAGCAAAAGCATCAGTCGTTCGTAAGCTCTGAGTTGTAAAGGCACGAAAGAAGCCCGGTCTTTTTTTGTCAGCTCGAACTTCCTTCTTTTCTCTTCGTTGGATAACATTCTGTCAAACAGTAAATAAGCTGTCATCATCACAATAAATGCAGGTAATATATATTTGAAAATTTCCATGTGCCGAATGTTTGTTTAGTTAATGTCTGATGTCAAAAGTCTAATGTCTTTTCACTCTTTTAAACTCTTAAACTAACCATTATCTACTTTTTAACTCCCTGTCGAATCAGATTTCTTTCTCAATTTTGTAATTATTTCTTTCAGTTGAATTTCTGGCCACTATTTCACCCAAAAATCCAGTCATGAATAACTGAGTCCCTAAGATCATGGCAACCAGTGCGATGTAGAAATACGGACTGTCGGTTACCAAAGCAGCTCTTGTTTGATTGATAATTGCATGCAGTTTAAAAGCCCCTACGACTACGACTGAAATCAAACCAAGTAAGAACATCAGACTGCCATATAGTCCAAAGAAGTGCATCGGTTTTTTCCCAAATTTAGACAAAAACCAGAGTGTCATCAAATCCAGGTATCCATTTACGAAACGGCTCAGACCGAATTTAGTGGTGCCGAATTCACGTTTTCTGTGCGTTACAACTTTTTCTCCAATGCGGGTAAAACCTGCATTCTTTGCAAGAAAAGGAATGTAACGATGCATTTCTCCATATACTTCTATGTTCTTAATGACCTCATTTCGGTAGGCCTTTAATCCACAATTCATATCGTGAAGTTTCAATCCGGTTACCTTTCTTGCTGTGGCATTGTAAATTTTTGAGGGTAGGTTTTTGGCCAGTTTAGAATCATAACGTTTCTTCTTCCATCCTGAAACCAAATCGTATCCTTCTTCTGTTATCATCCTGTATAATTCAGGAATTTCATCGGGACTATCCTGTAAGTCAGCATCCATGGTGATAACCACATCTCCCTGCGCCGCCTGAAATCCGCAATACAAGGCCGGCGATTTTCCATAATTGTTACGGAATTTAATACCTCTCACATTTGGAGATTTCGCTTTCAGCTCTTCAATTACCTGCCAGGAATGGTCTGTGCTTCCATCGTTTACAAAAATTATTTCGTAAGTAAACCGGTTTTCATGCATAACCCTTTCAATCCACTCATAGAGTTTGGGTAATGATTCTTCTTCGTTATAAAGCGGTACAACTATGGATATGTTCATGGAAATGTTAATTATAATTTTTGTTCTTCATTAGGTGTTTCTTCTTCAAAAATACTTTTTTGTTTTTTTACAAAACCGGCTAATATCAAACCCAAAACGGATCCTAAAAAAATATTAACCCAAATAGTTTGAATAGAGTAATTTATAGGACGCATTTGCTTCTCGAGTTCTTCATAATATCTATCGTCCAATGGTAACTTAAGGGTTTCAAAAATACCCCGATTCTGCTCAATTTGTCTCATGCTTTCTTCAAAAAGTGCCGGAAGAAAGTCAGGGTTGATGTATTTGGTATAAATGATTTTAAAAGCCGTTGAAATAATTCCTGCAAACAAAAAAGTCAATACAACATAGTTAAAAACACGCCAGTATCCTATGTATCCTCCGCATTCAGTATCCCGGTATCGTTTGGCCATCCGGTACATCAAAACAATAATGAAAGCAATTACTACATAGGATAATAATACTAATGGAATCGTTTTTGAGCTGGTAAACAGAAAGTTAACAGAGAAAAGAATGCCCAGTATGAGCCCGTTGAACATGGTGGATTTGAATATATTTTCCTGCATAAATACCTGAATTTTGATGTATGCAAAAGTACAAAATAAATACTGAATATCATTATATGATCGGACTGAAAAGGCGAGCAAATGATTCCTTCAGTTTTTGACTTCTTTTCCGGTTGTGCCAGTCATCGAGTGTAATTTCCCGGCAATTTAGCATGTCGTTTTCAAATAATTTTTTGAGCTCAAGTGCGGTTTTGTTTTCGTAGATAAAAGCGTTGGCTTCAAAGTTCTGATTGAAACTTCTTTCATCCAGATTGGCAGATCCCACAATTGAAATGAAATCATCTATTACAATTGCTTTGCTGTGTAGAAAACCTTCTTCGTATTGATAAACTTTTACGCCGGCTTCGATAATTTCGCCCAGATAACTGAAAGTACAGGCATCTGAAAATCTCGAATCAGACTCTTTGGGAATCATCAGCTTTATATTGACTCCACTCAGGGCTGCAATGATTACAGCATTCAATATCACATCGTTAGGTACGAAATAGGGTGTGTGCAGATAAACATAATCATGAGCCGACATGATTCCGGATGCAATGCCTTGCATGATACATTCCCAGTCGGAATCGGGTCCGCTGCTGACAATCTGAATGAGATTCTGGTCGTATTTTTTCGGCTTCGGATAGTATTTGATGTCTGTAATCAGCTTGCGTTCAACGAAGTACCAATCGGTGAGAAAAAGAGATTGCAATCCGTGTACAGCAGCACCTTCGAAACGGACAAATGTGTCGCGCCATTTTCCCAGCGTATTCCCGAAGATATACCGGTCGGCAAAATTCAACCCGCCGGTAAAGCCGTATTTCCCGTCCACAATCAGAATCTTGCGGTGATTTCTGAAATTAATCTTACTTCTTCTGAGCCTGAGTCTTAACGGAAGGAATGGTCTGACATAAACACCTGCTTCCTTGAGTGTCCGGAGGTATTTCTGTGACAGGTCGAAACTACCCAGGTAATCGTAAATCATTCTGACTCTGACTCCGGCTTTTGCTTTTTCTATGAGTAGTTCTCTCAAGAAATTCGAAATCCGGTCGTCCTCAAAAATGAAAAACTCAATATGAATATGATTTTTCGCATTCTTGATAGCTTCAAACATGGCTGAGAAGGTGGATTCTCCATCGGCCAGTACATCAATCTTATTGTAAGCATAAACAGATGCATCACTGTTTTTGTACAATAAATTAATCATGTTCAAATGATTAGGATTTGTAATGAATTCGGAGAAAGCATCCGGTTTGAGTTCTTTATAAGGTAGTTTTGTTTCGTGTTTGATGCTTTTTTTTGAGATGATTTTTTGTTTTCTGTAATTCTGACCGATCAAAAAATACAGCAATATACCAATTACGGGTAGCAAAACCAATACCAATACCCAGGACAAAGATCTTACAGGGTTACGGTTTTCTAATAACAACACCGAAATGGCGCTGACGATCATATAGAAATAAAAAACAACCAATATGATGAACAGCAGGCTATTCATGATAAAATTTTTTGTTTCTGTTAGAGTATATAAAATACAAATGCTTGTTAATCATGCTTACATGTTCTGCTGCAGTATCCGTTACCGGAGCTGGTACTCCGTTTCCGATTATTGTATCCGAAACTTCCGTACGCGCTTCATCCCACAATCCACTTGCAATGAAATTGTTCAATAAGCTGGAACCACCTTCAACCAAAACGGAATGTATACCGTGTGAGGCGATTATTTTCAGCATATTATGAAGCATCATGTTGTCAAAATGCAGGAATATATAGGTGACTTTATCTGTGTTCTCACGAGGATTCTCAGTAAACACAAGAGTTTTAACTGACTGATCGAAAATAGCATAATGCAAAGGTATCCTGCCGGTTCGGTCCAGCATGATACGTGTTGGATTTTTTCCCGGCCAGTTTCTGACCGTTAAGGAAGGATTATCAAGAAAAACGGTATTGGTACTAACCATTATCGCCTGATTTTCTGACCTGACTTTGTGGGTTAGTTGTCTGGTAATGTTATCAGAAATCTGTAATGGCGGTGTGTCTGCATTTGTTCTGATCCTGTCAATGAATCCATCTCTGGTTTGTGCCCATTTAAGCAGAACGTAAGGTCTTTTTTCTTTTTGCCAGATGAAAAAACGTTTATTTAATTCCTTGCATGCACCTTCTAAAACTCCTGTTATCACTTCTACGCCTGCATTGCGGAGTATTTCTATTCCTTTTCCAGAAACTTTCGGATTTGGATCCAGGGTTCCGATTACCACTCTTGGAATACCTTTGTCGACAATAAGATTAGCGCACGGTGGTGTTTTCCCGAAATGAGAACAAGGCTCCAGATTAACATAGAGGGTTGACTCTCTGAGTAAAGATTCATCTTTTACCATGTGAATGGCATTGGGCTCGGCATGCGATTCTCCGAACCGTTTATGAAAACCTTCACCGATAATGCGGTCGTTATGAACCAGTACGGCACCAACCATCGGATTAGGAGCAACATGGCCGGCACCAAATGTTGCCAGTTGCAAACAACGATACATGTATTTTTCTTCGTAATTCATTTTTTCTATCTTTGCATGCATGCAAAACGCCATTAATCACATCCGGTTCGAATTGTCAGCTTATTATACGGAAAATGAGCTTCAATCGGTCGTCCGGTTGCTCATATCAAACATCACCGGATTCAGTTTTACGGAAATTTTAGTTAACAAAAATACAATTTTTTCTGCATATCAGCGGGATTTATTGAATTTTTATCTTGAAAAGCTTAAAACCGGTATGCCTGTCCAGTATGTGTTGGGTGAAACTGAGTTTTGCGGATTGATTTTCAGGGTAGATCAATCGGTATTAATACCCCGTCCTGAAACGGAAGAACTGGTCGAATGGGTTGTCAGGGAATCGGCGGTCGATAGTGTGATTCTGGATATAGGTACCGGTAGTGGCTGTATCGCCATTGCCCTGAAATATTTCATGACACAAGCAGATGTACATGCTTGTGATGTGTCGTTGGAAAGTCTGAATACAGCACGTAAGAACGCAGAGATGAATAAAACCCGGGTTGATTTCTTTTATATGGATGTTTTAGACGAAAATAATACTGATTGCCGGTATGATGTTATAGTAAGTAATCCACCCTATATTCCTTATGCTGAACAAACTGAAATATCAGATCATGTAAAGAATTTTGAACCGGAAGGCGCTCTGTTTGTGCCTGATGATGACCCTTTGGTTTTCTACCGTAAAATAGCTGAATTTGCAAAATGCCATCTTCATGCAGGAGGTAAATTGTTTTTTGAGGTTCATCGAGATTTTGGGGTTGCATGTATTTCGATGTTGCATGAAATGAATTTTCAGCAGCTTGAAATGAGAAAGGATATTGCAGGAAATGACAGGATGATCAGAGCTGTGGTTTTATGACAATTTCATAATCTCATTAAACTTTTCAGACTGAATAAAGTCTAAGGGGTTTGATATAACTTAGTGTGTTTTAATGGCAGTATTAGAAGAAGATATTTTGAGTCAATTGGTCAATCCGAAAACAAATGCACAGGCTTTTTCCAAACTGGTGCATTTGTATCAGGAACGTTTGTACTGGCACATCAGGAAGATGGTATTGTCGCACGAAGATGCCAATGATGTGTTGCAGAATACATTCATGAAAGCATGGAACGGTCTTGCCGGTTTCAGAGGAGAGTCGCAGATATCGACCTGGTTGTATCGCATCGCTACCAATGAAACGCTGACTTTCCTTGCCAATAAACGGATGCGTAATATTTCCGGGATTGATGATGTGGAAGGCTTACTGCTCGGTCAGTTACAGGCTGATTCATATTTCTCGGGTAATGAAGCTGAAATGAAACTTCAGGAAGCAATTCTTACACTGCCTGAAAAACAAAGACTGGTATTTAACATGAAATATTTTGATGACCTTACTTATGAAGAAATGGAAAATATACTCGAAACATCAGCCGGTGCGTTGAAAGCATCGTATCACCATGCTGTAAAAAAGATTGAGAAATATTTGTCAGAAGAAAGGACGGCCAAAGCAATCATTCGGGCAGACGAGTTACTTTAACGTTTCAGAAATTAAACCTTTTGATATATTAAAAGTCTAAATGTACGTATTAAAATTATGATGGATAAAGAATTACATACAATATTGAAAGAAACCGGCAACAGAAATCCCTTCACAGTGCCGGAAAACTATTTTGAAAGTTTTGCTGCTGAAATAGATACAAAGATTGGTAAAGACAGACTTTCAGCGAAAAAATTGTTGAAACCCTGGTTTTATATGGCGGCCATGTTCGTCGGAGTATTTCTGATGGGCAATTTGTTTTATACTGTTTATCAAAACAACAGGGAGATTGAAGCTGATTTATATGAAATGTATGTGATGTCTCAGATAGACCAAACAGTTGTGATGGACTACTATCCGGTTGAATCGGATGGAGTTGAATAATCTGTGTTAAAAACTTATGCGTATGGAAAAGAAAATAACATTGATATGTGTATTGTTTCTGATGATCGGAGCATCAGTTGCTCAGCAAAGAGGACCGCGTTTTTCAAAAGATGAAGTCATCAGTAGAAAATGGACGTTTGTTTCTGAAAAGTCAGGATTGACACCTCTTGATATACAGAAAGTTGAACCGGTATTTATGGAAACGGAACTTGAATTATGGAATTTGCTTGAAAAAAACAGGCAAATATTTAAAAATAATCGTCGTAAAGCGGATAAATCAGCTGTGAATTACGAAGCGATTAATGATGCCATGGTAAATTTTGAACTGGAGAATGCCCGTATTCAACAGAAATACTACCAGAAACTCAAAAAAATATTACCGGCACAAACTATCAATCGTTTGCTGATGGCAGAAAAATCGTACAAAAGGGAACTGATGCAAAAGATGCCCGGTCAGCAGCGGGGACAGGTACGACAAGAATAATAATTTTGATATGATTAAATTAGTTCATCGGGAGTTTCATACGACAACTGAAAAAATAAAATTTAAACGCATAAAGTAATATAATGCCGGTAATTGATTCTGAATTCATTACCGGCATTATTGTTGTTTTACCTCCCCGTAAAAGGTCAAACAGCGTATTTTCCTATTTGTCACATAAAAAAAATACATTATCTTTGCAAACCAAAAACAAAGGGTACTTTGGCCGAGTGGTTAGGCACCGGTCTGCAAAACCGTCTACGGCGGTTCGAATCCGCCAAGTACCTCAAAGAAGGATGTCTATTAAGTCGCAGGCTTTTAGGCATCCTTTATCATTTAAAATGATGTTTTTAAAGCAAACGTTTTCGGATGTTTCAGTGGTTTCAGGTTTGCATACATGTCAATATGCCTGTTATTTTAGTAACTTTGTCGGCATAATAAACAGTATAACATGTTAATAACATTCAACATACATTTTGTAACCCAATGGGGTGGTAAGATTCAATTACTGCTGAAAGAAACGGGTGAATCCGGAGATATACGTGTTGTTTCCCGTGAAATGCATTGTGATCAGCATTTTTACTGGAAAAAAGAGCTGACCTTTGATGACCGGGTTTCTTCTATTCATTATCAATACGAACTGCAGGATGCTTCCGGAAAATTAATCCGGGAATCGGGTGAGATGCGGGAAGTTCATTTACCTTCAGGACAAAAACATGTCTTTTTACACGATTCCTGGCGGGATTCATTCGGAGAAAGCCCTTTTTCCTCCACAGTTTTCAGGGATTGTTATTTTAAACGGAAAGTTATAAAATCAGATCTGCCGGAAGGTGGCAATTTCCGTTTGCAACTTTTTTGTCAACAGATGGAACCGGAGAGGCACTTTGCCATTGTTGGAAATCAGGACTTTTTGGGAAACTGGGATGTAAACAGGAAAGTCAGACTCGATGAGTCAAGTTATCCGGTATGGTCGATTTGTATGGAAACCAATAAGATAAAGTTTCCGTTGGAATACAAATACCTGATTGTAGATACGGCAACCGATGAAGTATTGGCATGGGGTGGAGGCCCGAACAGGAAAATAGACAAACTTACGGGCGAGAGTTTTCATATTGTGACTGATGAAAATTTCATACGTACTATTCCTTCCTGGAAAGGAGCGGGTGTAGCTATTCCCGTTTTTTCGCTGAGAAGTAAAAAAAGTTTTGGAACAGGTGAGTTTTATGATTTGAAACTGATGGTTGACTGGGCAAAGCTGACCGGTCAGCAGATGATACAAACACTTCCTATTAATGACACCATCCTGTATCACAGCAATTATGACTCTTATCCCTACAATGCGGTATCTGTATATGCCTTACATCCCATTTATTTGCATCTGGATGCTGTCGGGAAAATAAAAGATCCGGTTCGCAAGGCATACTATGCAGAACAAAAAAAAGCATTAAATGCCAAGTCCTTTTCAGACTATCAGAATGTGATGGATGTGAAATGGGAGTTTTGTAAGGAAGTTTATCAGGATTCATCCAGAAAACTTTTCAGCTCGGAAGAATACAAGCTCTTTTTTCAGCAAAACAAAACCTGGCTTGTTCCGTATGCTGTTTTTTCTTATCTGAGGGATAAAAACGGAACACCTGAATTTACTAAATGGCCTGAATATGGTCGTTACAATGCAGCTGAAATTGAAGCATTGGCTGCTCCCGAAAATGATTTTTATGATGAAATAGCTCTGTTTTATTTTGTTCAGTTTCATCTCAATAAACAATTGACAGAAGTGCATGATTACGCACGCAGTCAGGGTATTACCATCAAAGGTGATATCCCGATCGGTGTGAGTCCGCGCAGCGTGGATGCCTGGATGGAACCGGAGATGTTCAATACCGACATGCAGGCCGGAGCACCGCCGGATGATTTTTCAGTAACCGGTCAGAACTGGGGTTTCCCTACTTATAACTGGGAACTCATGGAAAGAGATAATTACCGTTGGTGGATTAAACGTTTTCAGAAACTGGCGGAATACTTCGATGCTTACCGGATTGACCATATACTCGGGTTTTTCAGGATATGGGAAATACCTCAACAGGATGTATGGGGGTTGACAGGCAGTTTCAATCCTTCGCTTCCGTTTACGGTGGAAGAGTTACAGCAAAAGGGGTTGTACTGGGATGAAAATCGTTTTCTGAAGCCTTATCTGAGGGAACATGTGTTACATGCAACTTTTGGAAAATATACAGCGGATGTTCTTCGTGAGTATTTTGATCAGGATGGTTGGCAGAACTATAAATTCAAACCGGCTTTTGATACCCAGAAAAAGGTTGAAGCCTATTTTGCTTCACTGGGTTATAATTTCGGCACCAAAGAGGTGATGATCAGAGATGGTTTGTATATGTTGCATTGTGAAGTTCTTTTCATACGGGATGCCCGGCAAGCGGATAAATTCCATCCGCGGATATCCATGCACAGCTCGGCCACTTTCCGTGATTTACCCGACGAAACCCGTCGTTTGCTGGATGGTATTTATGTTGATTATTATTATCACCGGCACAATGCTTTTTGGAAAGAGCAGGCAATGAGAAAATTACCGGCATTAATCGCTTCAACCGATATGTTGGTCTGCGGGGAAGATCTGGGTATGGTCCCCGATTCTGTTCCTGATGTGATGAACAAGCTGGAAATTCTGAGCTTGGAAATTCAGCGTATGCCGAAAAAACCGCACCACGAGTTTGCCATGCCTGAGGATGCACCTTACCGTTCGGTTTGTACGACTTCGACACACGATATGAACCCGATCAGGGCCTGGTGGCTTGAAGATAGGAACATAACGCAGCGTTTTTATAACAAAGCGCTCGGAATACAAGGTGTTGCTCCTGAGCAATGTGAACCTTGGATAGCAGAGAGAATTATTAACCAGCATCTGGTCTCTAATGCTATGCTCGTAATTTTACCCTGGCAGGATTGGTTAGCTATTGATGGGAAATATGCCCATGAGAATCCGGAAGCAGAACGGATTAATGTGCCTGCTAACCCTCGGAATTTCTGGTGTTACCGTATGCATATCAGTCTGGAGGATTTGTTGAAACTGAATTCGTTAAACGAAAGAATCAGGAAGATGATTGAAGATAGTGGAAGAGGGAAACAAGCGGAGAACTGAAACGGAAAGCTGAGAACTGAGAGCTGAGAGCGGATAAATTGGTAGTTCAACGAATAAATATTTGTTTTTTCTTTTGCCTCCTTTTGTGCCTTTTGTGGTTTAAAATTATTAAATAATTATATATGAGTGATCAAAGATATAATCAGCGTGGAGTTTCGGCATCGAAAGAAGATGTACACAATGCAATCAAAAACATTGATAAAGGACTTTATCCTAAGGCTTTCTGCAAGATTGTCCCTGATTTTTTGGGTAATGATCCTGCGTATTGCAATATCATGCATGCCGACGGCGCCGGTACGAAATCTTCATTAGCCTACATCTATTGGAAAGAAACGGGCGATTTGAGTGTGTGGAAGGGCATTGCACAGGATGCGCTGATTATGAACATTGATGATTTGCTTTGTGTAGGAGCCACGGATAATATTCTGCTCTCATCGACCATTGGTCGCAATAAAAACCTTATTCCGGGAGAAGTGATATCTGCCATTATCAACGGAACCAATGAACTGGTCGAGGAACTTGCTACTATGGGTGTGAATATTTATCCTACCGGAGGTGAAACGGCTGATGTGGGTGATTTGGTGCGTACCATCATTGTTGACAGCACTGTTACTTGTCGCATGAAACGTGCTGATGTAATTGACAACGCCAATATCCGTCCGGGTGACGTGATTGTCGGCTTATCTTCATCGGGACAAGCAACTTATGAGAAGGAATACAACGGGGGGATGGGAAGCAATGGACTGACCTCGGCACGTCACGATGTGTTCGCCAATTACCTGGCTGAAAAATACCCGGAGAGCTACAATCCTGATATTCCAGGAGATTTAGCGTATTCCGGTTCTTGTAAATTAACTGATATGATTGCTGAAACGGGTTTGGATGCGGGTAAACTGGTGCTTTCACCTACACGCACCTATGCTCCGGTCATCAAAAAAATACTGGCCGAATTACGTCCGTTTATTCATGGCATGGTGCATTGTTCAGGAGGCGCACAAACCAAAATTCTGCATTTTGTCGATCAACTCAGGGTAGTGAAAAACAATCTCTTTCCTGTTCCGCCTTTGTTTCAATTAATTCAGCAGGAATCCAAAACCGATTGGAAAGAGATGTATAAAGTGTTCAATATGGGGCATCGTATGGAGATTTATCTACCTGAGGAACAGGCAAACAAAATCATTGAAATATCCCGTTCATTCAATATCGATGCTCAAATTGTCGGATACGTAGAGCAATCCGGACAAAAAGAGCTGATCATCGAAAGTCCGTTTGGGACATTTCACTATTGAAGCAAGTGATTCAGATTTGTGGTAAACAGTTTTACTGCGATTGCCAACAGGATGATGCCGAAGAATTTACGTAAAATGTAAATGCCGGCTTCTCCGAATAACCTTTCAATGCGATTGGTCGATTTTAGTACTACATATACGAAAACTAAGTTCAATACCAATGCAACAATGATATTTTCAATCTGATATTCAGCGCGTAATGACAACAGGGTGGTGAATGATCCCGGTCCGGCAATCAATGGAAAAGCTAACGGAATAAAAGAAGAAGTGTTTTTAGGTCCGTTGTTGCGAAAAATTTCGATGTCTAAAATCATTTCAATGGCGAAAATGAATATTATCAATGCCCCTGCAACGGCGAATGATTGAATATCAACACTGAACAATTTCAGTATACCTTCTCCGGTGAATAAAAATAGAATTAAAATAAGCAGGGCGATTAAACTGGCCCAGAATGCATAAATGTTTTTATCTTTCTTTTTGATATTCAGAATAATGGGAATTGAACCCAAGATGTCGATGATGGCAAAAAGTACCATGAAAGCACTTGTAATTTCTACAAAACTGAAGTTCATAAGTTGTATTGTTTAATGTATTGCTGATTAATTTTCTTTCTCTGTTTGTCAAAAAACCATCCCCATTTATTGAAGTATTTTTTCAGATTCCAGATGTGAACAAACATCATGTAAAGACTTTTATAGGATTCCTGTGCATGATGATGTACAACTGAAACCGGAGGATAGAAAACGGTTCTGTAATATGCTCCTATTCTTCGTGTTAAATCGATATCTTCCGGATACAGGAAAAAACGTTCATCAAATAAACCGGCCTTTTTAAGAGCTTCTGTTCTGAGCAACATGAAACAACCCGAAAGATAAGGCACATCGATGATTTTATCGTATCCTGTATTACGCATTTCAAACCGGCTCATGCGTTTTTCAGTCCATTTCTTTGGGAGAAATCTTCTGAAGATTAAATCTGAAGGAGCCGGAATAAGTTTACATAAGTATTGCGTTTCTCCCGATGGATAAATAACCTTTGGCATAAGGTGACCGATTTCCTTGTTTTGCTCCATGTAATCCACCATTTCTTTGAGAATATATGCATCCATGGTGATATCGGGATTTACAACCAAATGGTAGGGAACACCAGCGGCAATTGTTTTCCGTAGTGCGATGTTATGTGCCGCTCCATAGCCGATATTTTTCCCGGTGAAGATGTAGGTCAGTCCCTCGTGCTTGAAATCGCAGGAAGGAACAGGGGAGTTGTCGATAATGAATATTTTATCAACGATTCCCGACTTCCGCAGAGAATCAATCAGCGTTTTTGTTTCACTGAATAGATGCTTGTATATGACGATGGAAACATGTAGCATGGATTATCCGTTTACGCGAAATCAGAAGTCGTATTTTTCCATTTTATCCTCGATATACACATCTGTTTTGGCGCTCTGGATCTTCAGGTAGGTCATCAGACTGTCTGCTCCTGCAGCATAACAGGCTTCCTGGGCTTTTTTTACTACTTCCATGATTTCATCATAACTTCCTTCTATTACTGTTTCAAAAGGTGTTACGCGGTATTTCAGCCCGGAATCTTCGATGATGCTGATGGCTTCATCTACAAGGGTATACGGATGTTTATCTTTGGATGCCGGCAGGATCTGCAGGGCGATGTTAACTGTGTTTTGCATTTTATATGAATAAAAATAATGTACAAATGTACAAAAAAATTATTAAAAGAATCGATGTGTTTATCAGGTGGTAAACAAATACATAATTCCGGCGGTAATGCCCGTCAGGATGACGATTGTCAGAAATCCCCATAAGACTTTCTTCTGTAAATCCGTCCGTTGTCCGGAGAAGAAATAGATGTAAAACATGGATACGACTGTATTGCTGAGCATGGCTAATAAAACAGCGATAACCACAATTTGTCTGGGAATTTCTGCTACGTTCTGTAATAGATTAAGCACGAAAGGTGTAATGTCGCTCAGTCCGCTTAATAATGATAATATCGTTAGCCCGCTGTTTCCTGTATATCGAATCGTATAAGTGGTTATTATCGTGAAGAAAACAAATAACGCTGCGAATATTAGTGCCACTTTAAACTCCAATGGATTTTTGTAATCATTATCATCGTGTTCTTCTTCCGTGGTTTTTACCTCGTTGTTCAGGGATTTACGGTAAATAAGCCATGAAATAAAGGCAGATGCCAGCGTTAAGAAAATGAGATATGGGTAAATTAGCGTAAAAATCTCCTTGCTGAATATATAGATTAAAATCATGAATTTCAGGAACATCATGCTTTTTGCGATGACCATTGAGCCAGCATATTTTGATAATTTAGCTTCCGGGGCAGTTCTCGCATCTTTGGCTAAAAGTGTGATGGTGGCAGTACTACTGTATAAACCTCCGATCAGTCCGGAAATGAATATTCCCGATGATTTAAAAACATATCTTTTAAGCAGGTATGAAGCATAAGAAATGCCCGATACTACAACTGTAGCTAGCCAGATTGAATAGGGAGTAAGCTTTGTGCCCTCTATTAAGGTATTATCAGGTAAGATGGGTAAGACAATTCCACTGATAGCAAGGAACTTGGCAAGTATGATTAATTCATCGTTTCTCATTTTATTGGCGAAGCGTTTGAAGGTAGGTTTCATCTCCGTCAGCATAAGAATCAACACTACGATAGTCAGCGAGAACCACAGAGGTTGAGTAATAATGACCGGAGCTAAACAATAAGTAATGAGGGCAATGGCAATGGTTGTCATACCAAAATCAGCATACCTCCATGCCTTTGTGACATAGTTTAATCCCAGCAATACAATCAATGCAAGTCCACCACCTATAAATAAAGTAAAACTCTTCGGTTCAAGCATATACAATATGTAGCCCAGTATTCCTATGAAAGTAAAAGTCCGGTCGGTACCGAAAGATGTAATACCTCCTTTGTCCTCATCGTGTTTAAGCTGGAATTTTAGTTGGGATAACCCTATCAGTAGAGAAAAAAGGGTGGTGAGAACAAATGAAACCAGCTCTTCAGGTAGTATTTTGATTAATTCGTCCATAATAATGAGAAATAAAGTTTGAATTACTTCGTTGAAAATAATTCCCGCAAATTTACAGGATAACTTTGATAATAACAAAAAAGACCAATTCCCGGATTAACTCCGGGTATTGGCCTTTTTTGATGATTATAATAAATTTTATTCTGCAGCCGGAGCTTCTTTTTCTTCTACCGGAGCTTCAACTTCGGCAGTTTCAGCAGCAGCTTCTACTTGTGCTTCAGCTTCAGCAGCTTTAGCTTCAGCTAATTTTTTGGCAAGCTCTGCAGCTTTAGCTTTGTTTACTTCTACTTCAGCGGCAAGACGGGCTTTGGCAGCTGCAGCTTTATCAGCAGCGATTTGCTCTTTTGTTTTGTTTACTCTGCTTTCTTTGCTTGTTTGCCATGCAGCAAAACGTTTTTCAGCTTCTGCTTCATCAAAAGCGCCTTTTTTAACACCTTCCAACAAGTGTTTTTTCATAAGCACTCCTTCAGCAGAAAGGATGTTACGGGTTGTGTCCGTTGGTTGAGCGCCTACCTGCATCCAATATAAAGCTCTGTCGAACTTCAAGGTAACCGTTGCAGGGTCGGTGTTCGGGTTGTATGAACCGATTCGTTCAATGAATTTGCCATCACGTGGCGCACGACTGTCGGCAATAACGATATGATAATAAGCATATCCTTTGCGACCATGACGTTGTAATCTGATTTTTACTGGCATTTTTGTCTTTGTTAAATGATTATACCTGTTGCCTTTTCTCGAAAAGCGGCTGCAAAGATATAAAAAAGAATTAAGAATTGAAAATTAAGAATTAAAAAATATTATTCACTCTTCATCACCCATGCGTCGGCAAACCGGGGGTCTTCATTGCGAATCTGTTCCATGTAGTTAACTGCGGAAATGAGATTACTGAACGAACGGATTGCTACCCTCGTATTCTTACTGGTTACGATGATTTCAGATTCGGGATAATCTTCTTCCATGAGTTTATCGCGTAAGAGCATGGCTTTTTCCGGCCGGTCGAAAGCAGCAACAATTACTTTATAGCTGTTTTTGTCGTTAAGTGAAATTTCTCCAGTTGGTTCTTTTGCTGATTCTTGATGTTCTATCTCCTGTACTGTTGTTTCAACCACGGGTGAAATTGTGATTTCGGGCAGTTCAACCCGGTTCAGCCGACTGAAATCAGCTCTCGTAATATTCGTGGATTCGTTGAGGCGTGGTGAAAAAAGCAGTGCGACAAAAGTGATGAAAATGGCGGCATATTTCATCATTTTTCTTGCTGAAATGGTAAATACGATATCTTTCTTAGCCTGGCTTTTTGTTGGTAATAACAAATCCTGTGTTCCAAAATTGGCAGGCAAGAATGATAAATCGGTTGCCGGAGTAAAAATCAGATGTGAGTCATTTTCTAATAAAAAAGTTCCCAAACGTCCATATTCCAATTTACGGGCAGTTTTCAGTTTTGTTAAAAACTCTCTGGTTTCTTTTTCAGCGATAGCCGCTGCTTCACGATAGCTGATGCCTTTTTGCCGGGATATTTCCACAGCAAGCATTCCGTCGTTTTGACTGATCAGAGAATTGAAGCTGATGGTTGCCCGGGGTGCAATAATGTATTTACCCGAGATTCGGGCAGGTTGATGCTGTACAACAAATCCACCCAAACCCGGAACAACTGCGTGATCGTTAGTCGCTAACAGTTTTTCTATATTCCTGAAAATTGTTTCCACGATACAAAAATAAAATAAAGATTCTGGAAAAGCCACTTTTTGTTGAAAAAAACCCAATAAATTTTTAAACATGAAATTTCTGTGTATTTTTGTAAGCGTAACGGAATCTTAAAATATTAATGATATTGAAAACAATTTTAATTACTGGTGGGGCTGGATTTATTGGTTCGCACGTTGTTCGTTTGTTTGTAACTAAATATCCTGAATATCAGGTAGTAAATCTGGATGCGTTGACTTATGCCGGAAATTTGGAAAACCTGAAAGATATTGATGGATTATCCAATTATACTTTTGTAAAAGGAGATATTACGGATGAAAGCTTTATCCCGAAGTTGTTTGCTGAATATCAGTTTGACGGGGTGATTCATCTGGCTGCCGAGTCGCATGTAGACCGGTCTATTACCGATCCGTTTGCTTTTATCAGAACGAATGTTTTTGGTACTGCTAATCTTTTGAATGCAGCCAAAGAAAGCTGGAAAGGTAAGATGGAGGGAAAACGTTTTTACCATATTTCTACTGATGAAGTGTATGGGTCATTGGGTGATACAGGCTTTTTTACGGAAGAGACTGCTTATGACCCGAGAAGTCCCTATTCAGCAGCAAAAGCATCTTCCGACCATTTTGTACGAGCATATCATCATACTTATGGCTTGCCGGTCGTGATTTCCAATTGCTCTAATAATTACGGAGCTAATCATTTCCCGGAAAAGCTGATTCCATTGTCAATCAATAATATAAAGAATAAAAGACCGATCCCCATTTACGGGAAAGGTGAAAATGTGCGCGACTGGTTATGGGTGAACGACCATGCCCGGGCTATTGATGTGATTTTTCATAACGGAGTGGTTGGTGAGACCTACAATATCGGCGGTAATAACGAATGGACGAATATCGATCTGATTAAAAAACTTTGTGAAATCATGGACAGAAAGCTGGGGCGTGAGCCGGGAGAATCTGCCAAACTCATTACTTTTGTAAAAGACCGTGCCGGTCATGATTTACGTTATGCCATTGATTCCTCTAAGTTGCAACGGGAGCTTGGCTGGAAACCTTCGCTTCAGTTTGAAGAAGGACTGGAAAAAACAGTCGACTGGTACCTGGCTAATCAGGAATGGATGGATAATGTCACAAGTGGGCAATATCAGTCTTATTATCAGCAACAATATGAAGAAAGATAATAAAGTAAATTTGTAGTTTAAGAAAAAAATACTATCTTTGCATGCGATATTTGAAAGGTGGAGGGGACGGCAGTCCCCTTTATTGTTGAAATAAATCAAAATATGTTAGATAAAAGTGTTATTAATCAGATAGTTGAGTCGTATCTTCAGGGCGGTGAACATTATCTTGTAGATGTAAAGGTGACTCCGGATAACCGGATTCAGGTCGAAATTGATTCTTTTGCCGGAGTTTCTTTAGACGATTGCGTAGCATTGAACCGTTTTCTGGAATCAAAACTGGACCGTGAGGTGGAAGATTATGAACTTGAAGTCAGCTCGGCCGGATTAAGTTCGCCTTTTAAAGTGTTGAAGCAATACGAGAAAAATATCGGAAAAGAAGTTGAAGTGCTTACTACCGATGGCAAAAAAATGACCGGTATGTTAAATGCCGTATCTCCGGATGCTGTTGGACTGACAGTAGAAAAAGTCATTAAAGAAGAAGGCGCAAAACGTAAAAAAACCATTCAGGAAGAAATTACATTATCATTCAAAAATATAAAAACAACAAAACTGATCATTAGATTCAAATAAGCCATGAGCAAAAAAGAAACGATTAACTTGATCGATACCTTTTCGGAATTCAAGGAGTTGAAAAGTATCGACAGAACCACGCTGATTTCCGTAATGGAAGAGTCTTTCAGAAGTGTAATCGCGAAGATGTTCGGAAGTGACGATAATTACGACGTGATTATCAATCCGGATAAGGGTGACTTCGAAATTTATCGCAACCGTACAGTAGTTGAGGATGATGAGTTTGAAGATGATAATCTGGAAATTAAACTCTCTGATGCGAAAAAAATCGATGAAGATTATGAAGTAGGTGAGGAAGTGACCGACACGGTTGATTTCATGAGTTTTGGTCGCAGGGCGATTTTGAATCTCAGACAAACTTTATCATCCAAGATTCTGGAACTTCAGAAGGAAAACGTATTTGCCAAATACAGTGAGAAAGTGGGACAGATCGTCAGTGCTGAATTATATCAGATATGGAAGAAGGAAATGTTACTGATTGATGATGAAGGTAATGAGTTATATTTGCCGAAATCCGAGCAGATTCCATCAGATTTCTATCGCAAAGGAGATACGGTTCGTGCAGTTGTAGCTATGGTGGAAAACAAAAACAATAATCCTAAAATTATTCTTTCGAGGGTATCTCCGGTTTTTCTGGAAAGATTGTTCGAACTGGAAGTTCCCGAGATCAACGAAGGATTGATAACCATCAAGAAAATTGCCCGTATGCCGGGTGAAAGGGCTAAGGTGGCCGTTGAGTCTTATGATGACCGTATCGATCCGGTTGGCGCCTGTGTGGGAGTTAAAGGTTCCCGAATCCATGGTATTGTACGTGAGTTGCGGAATGAAAATATTGATGTAATTAATTTTACCAACAACATCAGTCTTTTTATCCAGCGTTCATTAAGTCCGGCCAAGATTTCTTCAATCCGTTTAAGTGAAGCTGATAAAAAAGCTGAAATCTACATGAAGCCGGAAGAAGTTTCACAGGCAATCGGTAAAGGAGGGTTGAATATTAAGCTGGCCAGCATGCTGACAGGCTACACCCTGGATGTTTACCGCGAGCTGGATGATGAAGAAGAAACAGAAGATATCTACCTGGATGAATTCAATGATGAAATAGAACAGTGGGTAATTGACGCCTTCAAAAATATAGGTTATGATACAGCTAAGAGTGTACTTGCTGTTCCGCGTCAGGATTTGATCAGAAGAACAGACCTTGAGGAAGAAACTATAGATGAAGTGCTTGCTATTTTACGCGCTGAATTTGAAGAAGAAACAGAAATGTAGGCTTTCGTAAAAAATGATATTTTGCGTGTCGCTTTCTGCTTCCATTTCGTATAACTTACTTAAAAAATTATAGATTATAACATGCCCATCAGATTAAGTAAAGCTTGTAAAGAATTAAATATCGGTATAACCACTGCTGTTGACTTTTTAGCCAAGAAAGGAAACAAGATTGCCGTTGATCCCAACCTGAAATTGTCGGATGAACTTCACTTGTTATTGGTAAAAGAATTCAACAAAGACATGGCTCTGAAAATGGAGTCGGAGCGCATCAGTCAGGAGCGCCACCAGAAAGAAAAGGCATCAACTGTTGCGTTGGAGGGTTATGGCGTTAAAAAAACAGCAGAGAAAGCAGAAAATATCATCCCCGTTGAGGTGCCGGTCGATCAACTGCCTTCAATCAAGCAGGTTGGTAAAATTGATTTGGATGCCATCAACAAAAAGCCTGAACCAGTAAAGCCTGAACCGGCAGTACAAGAACCGGTGAAGACGATAGAACCTGTTGAAGAACTTAAAGTGGTTGAAAAAGAGGAAGTGGAGACGCCTGTTGTTAATGAGCCTGTTCCTGAACAGGTTGAAATTGTTCAGGAAGTAATTGTCGAGGAGCGTCCTGAGGCGGTTGTTCCGCAAGACAATCAGGAAGTAGAAGTTTTAGAACAACCTGAAACAATAGATCAAGTCGAAGTAGTTGCAACAAAAGAAATTGATTCGCAGGAAGACGAAAAACAAGTGGTTGTGGAAAAGGCTCGTGAACCTGAAGTTGAACAGGGAAAAAATGACGAAGATGAAGTGTTCTCTATCGCTATACCGGTAGTTGAAATTAAACCGGTTGTGTTGGGTCGGATTGACCTGGATGCGCTGAATCAGACTACCCGTCCTAAACCCAAAACGAAAGAACAAAAGAAAAAGGAGAGGGAGGAGAAAGCTAAAAATGCGATAGATGAGAAGAAAAAGAATTTTGTAGAAACAGAGGAGGATATCAAAAAGAAAAAGAAACGTGAGCGTTTCTCAAATCAAAAAGTGGATATCGAACATTTCCCGGTTGACCATTCTAAAAAGCCGGCTCAGGCTGGCGGCATGCAGGCTAAACTGGCTAAAGATAAGTTTAAGAAACCTTTGAAAACAGTTGTTGATGAGGAAGAAGTACAACGTCAGATCAAAGAGACTTTAGCAAGGATGGCCGGTACCAATAAAAAAGGTAAGGGTGCTAAGTATCGCAGGGAAAAACGAGATAGTATTTCAGCCCGTCAGAGTGAGCTGGAAATGCAGGAGCGCGAACAGGAAAAGGTGTTGAAACTCACCGAATTTGTGACGGTAAGCGAGCTGGCTGTAATGATGGATATTTCCGTTAATCAGGTTATTGCCACTTGTATGAGTATTGGCATGATGGTTTCGATCAACCAGCGTCTCGATGCAGAAACAATTAATATTGTTGCTGATGAGTTCGGATTTACAACCGAGTTTGTGAGTGCGGATGTGGTAGAAGCTATTGGTGAAAGCGAACCGGATGATGAAGCTGATCTGCAGCCGCGTGCCCCGATTGTAACGGTGATGGGTCACGTTGACCATGGTAAGACTTCTTTGCTTGACTATATACGCAAAACCAATGTGATTGCGGGTGAAGCCGGTGGTATTACCCAGCATATCGGTGCCTATAATGTGAAATTAGATAATGGTCAGCGTATTACTTTCCTTGATACTCCAGGTCACGAAGCATTTACTGCTATGCGTGCCCGTGGTGCCAAGGTGACGGATATCGCGATCATCATTGTGGCGGCTGATGATAATGTGATGCCACAAACAATAGAGGCAATCAATCACGCTTCTGCTGCCGGTGTGCCAATGGTTTTTGCTATTAATAAGGTGGATAAGCCCGGCGCAAACCCCGAAAAAATAAAGGAAACGCTGGCTAATATGAATTATTTGGTTGAAGAATGGGGTGGAAAATATCAATCCCAGGATGTTTCAGCCAAACAAGGTATCGGAATGGCAGAATTGCTTGAAAAAGTATTGCTTGAAGCTGAAATGCTTGATCTGAAAGCTAATCCGAATAAACGGGCTGTTGGTTCGGTAATTGAATCATCACTGGATAAAGGAAGAGGTTATATTTCGACTGTGCTTGTTGAGAATGGTACCTTGAAAATGGGAGATGTGGTGTTGGCCGGAATTTATCACGGCAGGGTGAAAGCCATGTTTAATGAGAGAAATCAGCGTATTCAGGAGGCAAAACCTGCTGAGCCGGTATTGATTCTTGGTTTGAATGGGGCCCCACAAGCCGGTGATAATTTCAATGTGATGGCAACCGAACAGGAAGCGCGTGATATTGCTAATAAACGGGAACAGTTACAACGTGAGCAAAGTTTGCGTACCAAGAAGCATTTTACCCTGGATGAACTCGGTCGCCGTATTGCACTTGGAGACTTCAAAGAGTTGAATATCATTGTGAAAGGTGATGTGGACGGCTCGGTCGAAGCGCTTGCAGACTCTTTACTGAAACTCTCAACAGAAAATATCCAGATAAATGTTATTCATAAGGCTGTAGGGGCGATTTCGGATTCTGACATTTTGCTGGCGGCTGCATCCAATGCAATTATCTGCGGTTTCCAGGTACGTCCAACAGCTTCTGCCCGTAAGATGGCTGAGAAAGAGGAAATAGATGTACGCTTGTACTCTATTATCTATGATGCCATTGAAGAAATTAAATCGGCAATGGAAGGTATGCTTTCTCCTGAAATTAAGGAGGAAGTTACGGCTACAGTTGAGGTGCGTGAGGTGTTTAAAATTACAAAGGTCGGTACGGTTGCGGGTTGTCTCGTTCGCGAAGGTAAGATTAAGAGAACGAACAAGGTGCACATTATCCGCGACGGCATTGTAATCTATACAGGCGAACTCGAATCTCTGAAACGTTTCAAAGAAGATGTGAAAGAAGTTGGAACCAATTATGAATGTGGTTTGAATATCAAAAATTACAACGACATCCGGGTTGGTGATATGATTGAAAGTTTCGAAGAAACTGAAGTTAAAAAGACTTTGTGATAAAAAATTGTAACTAAATTTGCGTAATTAAAATTACATTTATATCTTTGCAGTCGAATTAATATAAAAATGAAACAGAATTTAGTAAATACAGCTTGGTGGTGGCGCTTGCAGAATTTCGGTTCGTGAGTGTTATAAACATGTATTTATCAAATTAATCAATATTTGAAAAGGCTTGTCGGAACTCACGATAAGCCTTTTTTGTTTTAAAGAAAATATAGCCCGAATGGGTATGCAAAAGATAAAAACTACTTCTAATTTCAATATAAAAATGAATCAACCGGATAATAAAGGATATTATGGAACATTCGGGGGAGCTTACATTCCTGAGATTTTACATGGTTCTGTTGAACGTTTAAAAGCTGCTTTCTATGAAGCGAAAGCAGATCCGGCTTTTAAAGCTGAATATTACGATTTGCTGAAACATTATGCAGGAAGGCCTTCTCCTTTGTATTTTGCGAAAAGACTATCAGCCGCATACGAAACAAACATCTACCTGAAAAGAGAAGATTTGAATCATACCGGGTCGCATAAAATAAACAATGCACTGGGTCAAATATTACTGGCAAAACGCATGGGGAAAACGCGTATCATTGCTGAGACCGGTGCCGGACAGCATGGAGTGGCAACTGCAACTGCATGCGCACTTATGGGGATGGAATGCATCGTGTTTATGGGAAAGACGGATGTGGACAGACAATTTTTGAATGTACAAAAAATGAATATGCTGGGCGCCAAAGTCGAGCCGGTTACCAGTGGCAATATGACGCTCAAGGATGCCACAAATGAGGCCATTCGGTACTGGTGCTCAAATCCGGATTCATTCTATATCATTGGATCCACAGTCGGTCCACACCCATACCCTGATATAGTAGCCTATTTTCAATCGGTTATCTCAGAAGAAATTAAATTACAATTGAAGGAGCAGATAAACCGGGATTATCCGGATTACCTGATTGCTTGTGTAGGTGGTGGAAGCAATGCCATGGGAACATATTATCATTACTTGAATGATGAAAGGGTGAAAATTATTTCGGCTGAAGCAGGTGGACTGGGTATTGATTCAGGTGAAACCGCTGCAACTATTCAAGTGGGAACCGTAGGTATTATACATGGATTCAAAACTTTGTTGATGCAGGATGAGGATGGGCAGATTATTGAACCTTATTCTATTTCAGCCGGGCTGGATTATCCGGGTGTTGGACCTGCACATGCGTATTTTGCTGAAATGGGTAGGACAAAGGTTCATGCCATTAACGATGATGAAGCCCTGGATGCGGCATTTGAACTTACCAGACTCGAAGGTATTATTCCTGCTATTGAGTCGGCTCATGCGCTGGGTGTGCTGAAAAAGGAACGATCAAACTTTAAATCCGATGATGTTGTCGTATTAACGGTTTCTGGTAGAGGGGATAAGGATATGGAAACGTATATTAAACAAATGCCGAAAAACGAATAACGTAGAGACATAGCATGCTATGTCTCTACAATATAACAATAAATATTTTTATAGAAATGAAATTATACGTACATACGAAGAAAATGCTGGCGGATATGCAGACACCTGTGGGCATTTACCTGAAAATACGTGATTTGTATACCAATTCGGTGCTGCTGGAAAGTTCGGACTATCATGGAACCGAAAATAGTTTTTCATATATAGGTTTTGCTCCTGTTGGAGGGATTTCTGTGAATCGTTTTTTGATTAAAGAAGAATATCCGGATGGCCGGATGATTGAAACGAAAGTTGTTGATAAAATGACGGTGGCAAATCGTTTTGATGTTTTTCTGAAATCGTTTGAGTTGATTCAGCAGTCAACAGAGAAAGGACTGATCAATGGCTTGTTGGGTTATACCTCCTACGAGTCGGTTCAGTATTTTGAAGATGTGAAACTTCATGCACGTGAAACGGTTCCTGGTTCAATGCCCGGATTGCATTATGTGTTGTTTAAGTATATCATCGCGATCAATCATTTTAACAATGAATTGACCATCATTGAAAACCTGCAGGAAGGAGATATATCGGAAATTGATGTAATAGAGAAAGTGCTGTTGAATAATAACGTTGCCACTTTTGGTTTTCAGCCGGTGGGTGAAGAGAAATGCGATATTTCAGATGATGATTTCAGAAAAATGGTAACGCGTGGCAAAGAAGAGTGTTACAAGGGTAATGTTTTTCAGATAGTGCTTTCCAGAAGATTTTATCAGCGGTTCAAGGGCGATGATTTTATGTTGTACCGGACACTTCGCTCAGTTAATCCTTCTCCTTATCTGTTCTATTTTAATTTTGGGGATTTCCGGATTTTTGGTTCTTCACCTGAAGCACATTTGGTAGTGGACGGAAAAAAACAAAAAGCGTTTATCAAACCGATTGCCGGGACTTTTCGTCGTACCGGTGACGATGAAAAAGATCTGGAACTGGCTGAAAGACTAAGCAAAGATAAAAAGGAAAATGCCGAACATGTAATGCTGGTTGATCTGGCCCGTAACGACCTGAGCCGTAATACTGAAAATGTGGAGGTAGAAGTATTCAGGGAAGTACAATATTATTCGCATGTGTTACATCTGGTATCAAGTGTCAGCGGAAAACTCCGGCCGGATACCAAGGTTATCAAACTTTTTGCAGATACATTTCCGGCCGGAACTTTGTCGGGCGCACCCAAAATCAGGGCAATGCAATTGATTGATGAAATTGAACCGCATGATCGCGGACCGTACGGAGGTTGTTTGGGTTATATTGGTTTTGATGGGAGTTTCAATCAGGCCATTACCATTCGTTCATTTGTCAGCAAACAAAACACCCTTTATTATCAGGCCGGAGCTGGTGTTGTGGCGAAATCTGATGAAGAAAGCGAACTGCAGGAAGTGAATAATAAACTGGCAGCGTTGAAACGAGCGATACAAATAGCGAATAACGAATAGAGAATAGCGGAAAGTGGAGAGCGTAGGGGCGCAATGCTTGCGCCCGGCCCGCCAGTTCATTGGAGGGGAATATATTAGATATAAATAAAAAATATGAAACGAACATGAAATTTATTAAATGATTAAATTATTTCATCGAGAGTTCCATACGACAACTAAAAAATAAAATTTAATCGTATGAAAATATTAGTATTCGACAATTACGATTCTTTTACCTACAACATCGTACATGCGCTGAAAAAGCTCGGGTATAATGATGTTGAAGTACACCGCAATAATCAGATTGCTTTAGCTGATATCGGGTGTTTTGATAAAATAATCTTGTCGCCGGGACCGGGAATCCCTTCGGAGTCGGGAATTCTATTGGATTTAATAAAAACTTATGCCAATTATAAAAGTATATTGGGTATTTGTCTTGGCGAACAAGCTATTGCCGAAGCATTTGGCGGTAAGTTGATTAACCTGCCGGAGGTGCATCATGGTGTGACATCTGAAATACAAGTGTTGAAAGAGGATGTATTGTTCAGAAATTTGCCGGTGAAAATGACTGTAGGGCGTTATCATTCATGGGCGGTCGAAAAAGAATCTTTGCCGGACTGTCTGAAGATAACAGCAGTAGATGAATCAGGTATGATCATGGCATTGGCGCATAAACAGTATGATGTACGTGGTGTGCAATTCCATCCGGAGTCAGTGTTGACCCCGGAAGGAGAAGATATGTTGAAAAATTGGTTGAAACAGTAATTATTAGCGAATAGCTGAGAACGGAAAGCGTAGGGACGCAATGTTTGCGCCCTGTCTAGCCTGCCAGTTCACTGGAGGGGGATATATTAGACATAAATAAAAAACATGAAACAAATATTAAACAGATTATTTGATCATCAGTCTTTGACTAGAAGTGAAGCTACAGAAGTGATGACCAATATGGCGGCTGGACTGTACAACGAGGCTCAGATTGCGGCATTTATTTCAGTGTATCTGATGCGTAGCATTGAATTGGATGAAATCATCGGTTTTAGGGAAGCTCTGCTTTCCATGGCTGTGAAGGTTGATTTGTCGGACTTCGGGATTATGGATATTGTGGGAACAGGTGGTGATGGGAAAAACACTTTCAATATCTCAACTGCTGCCTGTTTTGTGGTGGCTGGCGCCGGTTATAAAGTGGCCAAGCATGGAAATTACGGCGCAACATCTGTGAGTGGTTCCTCTAATGTGCTTGAATATTTCGGAGTGAAATTTACTACTGATGAATCAGTTTTGAAAAATTCTTTGGATCGCTCGGGTTTTGCTTATCTGCATGCACCTGTTTTCAATCCTGCCATGAAACATGTGGCGCCGGTGAGGAAAAATCTGGGTGTTCGAACATTTTTTAATATGCTGGGTCCATTGATTAATCCGGCACAGCCAAAATATCAATGTCTTGGAGTTTATAACCTGAAAATGATGCGGTTGTATAGTTATATTTATCAACGCTTGGGTACTCAATATACAATTGTACATAGTCTGGATGGGTACGACGAAATCTCGCTGACTAATACGGCCAAAATTGTAAACAACTCCGGCGAGTTTGTATATACCCCTGAGGAATTGGGCTTTAATAAAATAGAGCAACAGGCATTATGGGGAGGTGAGATTGTTCAGGATGCCGCGGTAATTTTCCTGAACGTGCTTGAAAATAAGGCAACGGCAGCACAAAGAGATGCGGTAATAATCAATGCAGCACTTGCAATTCAAACCCGTTGCCCATTTAAATCAATCGAGGATTGTAAGGCAGAAGCCATGGAATCCCTGCAAAATGGAGCGGCAATGAATGCGTTTCGGAAATTTTTAAACCACAACACATGACCATATTAGATAAAATAATTGCAGATAAGAAAACAGAAGTTGCAAATCGTAAAAAACTGGTGACAATTGATGATTTGCGTACGGCACCGTATTTTAATAGAAAATGTATTTCGCTGAAGGATAGGTTGACTTCTTCCTCATCGGGCGTTATTGCGGAGTTTAAAAGAAAATCACCTTCCAAAGGCTGGATACACGAAGAAGCCGATGTGGTGGATGTTACTTCCGGATACGACGAAGCAGGGGCTGCCGGAATTTCGGTGTTGACTGACAGCAAGTATTTTGGTGGCATTTCTGAAGATTTGACAGCTGCCCGTCCGTATGTACATTGTCCCATTCTGCGTAAAGATTTTATGATAGATGTTTATCAGTTGTTTGAAGCAAAAGCAATGGGAGCGGATGTGATTCTGTTAATAGCAGCAGCGTTGACTGTGGGTGATACGCTCGAACTTGCCCGGCAGGCAAAAGCATTGTCGCTGGAAGTATTGCTTGAAATTCACAACAAGGAAGAACTTGTGTATATCAATGATTTTGTGGATATGGTTGGAGTGAATAACCGTAATTTAAAAACTTTTGAGGTGAGCACGGATGTTTCGTTTGAATTAGCAGGATTGATTCCGGATAAATTTGTCAAAATCAGCGAAAGCGGCATTTCTTCTCCGGAAACCGTTAATATGCTTAAAGTGTCAGGATATCAAGGTTTCCTGATGGGCGAAAACTTCATGAAAGAACTTAACCCGGCTGAATCTTTACGAACGTTTATCGAAAGGCTTGAATTGTTAAAATAAGTTCTGACTAAGGTGTGCTTGTATGACTAATGTGGTTAAAATATAGTATGAATGTTTTGATTAAAGTATGTGGCATGCGGGAGCCGGATAATATACGCGATATATTAACCCTGGACCCTGATTTTCTGGGATTAATTTTCTATCCAAAATCTTCAAGATATGTGACATCTCCTACAATAATAAACAATATCAGGTTTGGACAAAATATAAAAAAAACCGGGGTTTTTGTCAATGCTACTGAAGATGAAATCATGCAAAAAGTCAAATTGTACGAATTACAGGCCGTGCAGCTGCATGGAGAAGAATCTGTTGTCCTGTGTCGTTCTCTGAGAAACAAAGGTGTATTGGTTTTGAAAGCTTTTCAGATTTATGCCGCGGAAGACTTCGAAGATACTTTACTTTATAACGATCAGGTAGATTATTTTTTGTTCGATACAAAGACGGCATCTTATGGTGGTTCAGGGTCTAAATTCGACTGGAGTTTACTGGATGCTTACCATGGAAATACACCTTTTTTTCTCAGTGGGGGAATTGGTCCGGATGATGTCCAGGCAATACAAAAAATAAATCATCCACTTTTCAGGGGGGTGGATTTAAACAGCAGATTTGAAATTGCTCCGGCTATTAAAAGTTATAAGTTATTACAACAATTTATCAAACAGCTTAACTCGTTATGAATAGAATCAATCAATTGTTCGACAGGAAGCGAAAAAATATACTTTCTGTTTATTTTACAGCTGGCTATCCA
>JARKQF010000331.1 GCA_029973975.1 Paludibacter sp. | reverse complement strand
CTGGGTGGAGGTCTTGCCGAAATCAAAAATGTTCTGACTTAAGTTCAAATAACTGGAATAACGATCATAGGGATCGCTTCTGGACAGTGATGATGAGGAGGACGGTCCGATTCGATCATAGCCGGACTGCAGGGTGAGCTGTGGAAAATAATTTGCTCTGGCCTGGCCGATCTTGCTTTCCTTTGCCCTTATTGTAGCTGCTGCGGCGAAGAGATCGGGATGCTGCTGCAGGGCGATATTAATACATTGCTGTAAATTAAGAACATCGCCGCTCTTTATCTGTTCGGCCCCGAAAGCATTGGACCAGATCAGAAAAACTAGTAAAAATCCTGAGAAAATTGTCTTCTTCATGGCTTATCCTGTATTTCAAAATGCTGTGCGAACATGCAGCCGGAGCATTCGTTGAAAGATTGCGCAAAATCCACTCCGGAACGTTATCCTAACTACCTCGTTCAACTCAAGTCTTTTGCCGCAGAAATATCAACATAATTAATTTTCCACCAGGCATCCGGATACACGGCTTCATAAGCAAGGCATGTGCCGGAACTGTAATTAAATTATAAGTACTTGTTAATAATGGATAATAGGGGAAATAATTAAAAAATGAGTTGGGAGAGGATGGGTATTATGTATCCAGTCAATGCCTTTAGTGGATACATAATACCCGGATAATAATGGCTTATCCGCTGAAAAGTTGATTTTTTCTTGTCCTGCCGGGGTATGTTAATTGGCTGATTCCTGTTTTTTCTCCAATAAGCTGGTTATTATTTGATAATTTTTATCGGAGACGGATTTCAGGCCTTCGATACTTTTCGTGTATGACAAAAGCCAGTCATTGATAGCTTTTTTTCCGCCGGCCGGAATCCAGGCAGTTTTTTCGACGACACCGGAAGCAATGCGCCGGGAGTGATCCTGCACCGCCAGCATGGTTTTAAAAGTGTTGTCAATGGTTATTTTGTTTATTTCCATCAGTTGTTTCGACATTTGCATTGTTTTCATTATATTACCTCCGTAACATTTATTTAATATATTCATTTATTTATAACTATCATTCAATAATTGTGGTTGATCCGGCATCTTTATGCCGGTATATAAAACAGCAGGGCATCTATATCTTGAGGATTAAATAATTAAGTTTTATTTCAATAAATTACAATACTAATTAAATTGGCAATTAATGGATAGAAAATATACCTAATTGTCGAAAAAGGGGGATCTAAGCTACGAATTACGTTAAATATCTGGAAGAATTGAAGGCAGGCCAAAAGGGGCTTAATCCTTTTTTGGATTTTATGGAAATTAAACTGGAAGAAATGAGAGAAGGTTATGCCAGATTTCGGATGCCTGTCCGTCCGGAATATTTGCAGGGGGCGGATTCCATGCAGGGCGGCCTTATTGTGGCCATGGGTGATGAAGCCATTGCCCATGCCATGATGACCGAGCTGCA
>JARKQF010000327.1 GCA_029973975.1 Paludibacter sp. | reverse complement strand
AATGTTTTAGTTCCTGTTTTTGCTTTCGGTCCCGGAGCTGAAAACTTTGCAGGCATATACGAAAATGCAGAACTGGGACAAAAAATCAGGAACTTCATTACAGACAAGCATCAGTAGAGAGTTTTTTTAAGGTACTTATATAAATCATTTTTAAAATTATTCATCATGAAATTTATGAAAAAAATTTTAACGGGATTTTTCCTGTTAATGACTTTTGGTGTGTTAATTGGGACAACATCGTGTACAAAGAGCAATACTCCACAGATGGTGAAACTTGAAGCACCGGAACGACCAGCCGGACAAGATAACGTATTACAGTTACGCTGCGATCCGATTCCGACAGTCAGAGTGGCTTTCATCGGATTGGGATCCCGCGGATTAGAAGCAGTAAGACGCTTTATGTACCTCGAAGGAATTGAAGTAGTAGCCATCTGCGACATCAACAAAGATTTTGTTTCAAAAACACAGGAGTTACTGACTGAAAACAACAAACCCAAAGCACTTGAATTTACAGGAGAAGAAGACTGGAAGAAAGTGTGCGAGTTGGAAAATGTCGACTTGATTTACAACTGTACCCATTGGGCGCTGCATACACCAATTGCAGTGTACGCAATGGAACAGGGGAAACACATTGCCCTCGAAGTCCCCGCTGCCATGAGCATCGAAGACTGCTGGAAATTAGTTGATACAGCTGAAAAAACAAGACGCCATTGTATGATGCTCGAAAACTGTTGTTATGATTTCTTCGAAATGGCAACGCTCAATATGGCTCAACAAGGGTTGTTAGGTGAGATTGTACATGCCGAAGGAGCTTATATCCATGATCTGCGCGAACTCAACTTCAAGTCACCGGAGGAAGGTGGTTATCAGGGCATGTGGAGATTGGATTACAATGCAAAAAACAAAGCCAACCTCTACCCAACTCATGGTTTAGGTCCTGTTTGTCAAGCTTTAAACATTCACAGGGGTGATAAAATGAATTATTTAGTATCTATGTCATCAGATCAGTTTGGTATGACAGAATACGCGAAAAATAAATTCGGCGAAAACTCCGATTATGCCAAACGTACCTACGAAAAAGGTGATATCAATACTACCATTATCAAAACGGAAAAAGGAAAAACCATCATGATACAGCATGATGTAACCAGTCCACGCCCATACAACCGCATTCACATGCTCAGCGGAACCAAAGGTTTTGTACAAAAATATCCGATTCAGGGAATTGCACTGGAGCCCAATGCACACGAATTCCTTCCTGAAGAAGAAATGGAAAAATTACTGAAAGAATACGAACATCCTATTGTAAAAGAGGTAGGTGAAAAAGCAAAAGAAGTGGGTGGGCACGGTGGTATGGACTTCATTATGGATTACCGCCTGATTTACTGTCTGCGAAATGGCTTACCACTCGATCAGGATGTGTATGATGCAGCTGAATGGTCGAGTTTGGTTGAATTAACTGAAATTTCTGTCAGGAACGGATCAATTCCTGTAGAAGTTCCTGATTTCACACGTGGTGACTGGAATAAACTGCAAAAACTGGAATTTGCTAAATAATCAGACAATCAGTTAAAGAGGGCTCTGAATTGAGCTTCCTCTTTAACTGATTATTTATTCTCTATTTTCTAACCTTTAAATTATTTTTATATGAAAAAAAACTACTTGCTATTTTTTATTTTTAGTTTTATTTTTTCCCCGTCACTGTTAAGTGCAGCTAATCGCTATGTTTCAGTGAACGGAGCAGGTGACGGTCTTTCCTGGGCATCGCCCAAAGGTTCTATTCAGGCAGCTGTCTGGGATTGTGCGGCTGGTGATACTGTGTTTGTATCTTCTGGTACTTATAATGAAATGTTTGCCATCACAGACGGAGTTTCTGTCATGGGAGGATACCATCCTACAACCGGAGAAAGGGATATTGATGCTTATGTTACAACACTCGACGGTCAGGGTCTCGGAAAGTATCTAATTGTAAAATACGATGCCGCTTGCGTTCATCCAACTTTAATTGAAGGTTTTACAATCAGGAACGCCGAACATTCGAATGAGGGTGGTGGCGCCTATATCAGAGGTAATGTAACATTGTCACGCTGTTATATTGTTAACTGTAAAGGCTCAAACGGCGGTGGTGTATTCAATAACGGCGGTATTGTCAGGGATTGTATCATCGAATTATGTTCTTCAACCAGTTCCGGAGGAGCTATACGAAACAATGGCGGATTAGTGGAAAACACCATTATGCGTGGAAACCAGGGGAAATATGGTACTATCAGAAATGAAAACGGTGGTATTGTAAGAAACTGTATCCTGCATAATAACACAGCCAGTGTTACCGGATGGCCAAATAGCGGTGGAATTTATAATCCAACCGGTATTGTCGCCAACTGTATTCTTGCCTGCAACACAGGTCAGGGATATGCAGCTATTCATAGCGATGGTAAGACTTTTAATACCATCATGTGGAATAACAAAGGTCCGGAGGGATTTTCTGATCCGATAGCTTATACTAATGGCGCCGGATCGTCGAACAATGCGGCTGTGAGTGGATTTGAACTGGCAAAAGACGCCTATACACTGAATTCAAACAATGCTGCAACTGATGGTCCCAATTTTAAAGCTCCCACCCTTTTTGCAGGCGTACCTACAACACCGGCTGATATTGCCGCTATGCGTGCTTCCGATTGGAGTTTTTCAGCCGAGTCACCATTGATTGATTTAGGTACAAGTGCAAATACGGAAACTCCCGTGTCTGACATTGTAGGAACCTCACGCCCCAAAGGCGCTGCCATTGATTTGGGAGCCTATGAATTTGATCCTAATGCAGTGACTGTTGCTGTTGAAGCTGTATCCATGACAATTGATACATTGAGATTAGAAGAAAAGACAAGCCAATGGTTATCTGCTATTGTTACTCCAACGAATGCTACCAATAAAAAAATCTTGTGGGAATCATCCAATACCGCTGTTGCAACAGTAGAAAGCGGATTGATAACAGCTGTTTCGGTGGGTACAGCTATCATCAGGGTGACAACAATAGACGGAAGAAAAAAAGACTCTTGTGTTGTTGAAGTTACCGAGGAAATCATTCCTTACATTCACCCGGATGCACTGGCTGCAGATCTGTTAAGTGAAAACGACTATACAGTTCCGACCTATACGAAAATGCTCATTGCAAAATATGCTGTTGTAAAAGATAGTTCTGAAATGAACCTGCTTGCTTTGCAACAGGCTATCGCCGCATTAATAAACAAAAATATGCCTTACACGGTGGTAGCAACGATCAATGGTGATCCTAAAACGAGAATGGGATTTGCCTGGTTCACCAACCAGGACATAACCAATGGAAAGATTCAGTTGGTTGCCAAAGCAAATGCAGTGGAAGCTGACTTTGCATCGCCTGCATTTGAAATTAACTCGACGCAACGTTCGGTTAATAACATTAACTATGCTGTATATGATAACAACGTGCTGAGTGCCGCCAATTTGCCGACAAACTATAAACGTAGCTACAGAAGCCACAAAGCCCTTGCTACCGGTTTAACACCGAACACAACTTATTCTTATCGTGTTGGATTCGACAATGCCTGGAGTGAAATCAGGACATTTACAACTGCCGTGGACAGTAAAGATGAATTCAAGTTCTTATATATGACTGATTCTCATATCATGAATCAGGAATATATCAACAACACGAGATGGGTCGCTACAGCCGCTGCAAATAAAGCGCCGGATGCTCGCTTTTTATTATTCACAGGCGACTTTGTTGAAACCGGGACAGTTACCAACGCGGAATGGGAATGGGAACAATTCTTCGAAACATCCATGAAGCCTGCTATTCAAAAATTCCCGATGGTTCCTACCGACGGGAACCACGATGACAGTCCGAACCTGAATTATACTCATCACTTCAACACCGATAGTATATTCAACCAATCGGCTGCAACAAAACCACAATTTCATGGTATCAATTATTCATTTGTATATGGTGATGCTTTGTTTATTGTGTACAGTCAGCAGGACTACTGGCGTACTGGCTATATGAACTCACTGAAACCTTGGTTCAGAGCACAGGTTGAGGCTAATCCTAACACGAAATGGCGTATTGCTGCCGTTCATAAGTGTCTGTTTACCGGTAGTGGTCATCAAGAGGATGCTGACGCTAAAATCTTCCGTCAGGAAATGCTACCTCTGTTTGATGAATTGAATATCGACTTTGTAATCCAGGGACATGACCATGTGTATGAAGTTATCGGGCCAGTAGATAACCAGACCAAAACAGTTATACCGGGTAGCGTGTCGGGTGTTAAAGATGTTGCTGTGAATACAAATACCAATATGACCGGGAAAGAAGGTGGTATTTATAATGTTGAAGGAGGAACGCTTTATTTCAACAACAGTACAGCCGGTAGAAAACGTTACTACCCATATACGAAAGAACAAATGGAAGCGGATTATGCAAAGCATGAAGTGGCAAATTACTGGGATTTGTTTACCGGTAAATTCGGGCAGCCAGGTGCTCCGGTCTTCAGTGAAATATCGGTAAACACCAACGAGATCACCGTGAGTACATACACCACCAGTGAAGCTGCTGCTCCAATCCTGTTCGATTCATTTAAAATAGTTAAAGGTAATGAATCTGGTTTAGAGAATAACAATGAACCCATTAATTCTTTATTTCCTGTTCCTGCAACAGATAAGGTAAATACAACTGTTAACAACATCAACAATGTAACTGCATTTGACATTTCAGGTAGAAGTATTAATCTCACTTTCAAAAATCAGACTATTGATGTTTCTGATTTATCAAATGGGATCTACATTGTTAAAATAAATGCTGACAATAAAACATTTACTTCCCGATTATTAAAAAAGTAATGTTTTTATATCTATAAATTTAAATATGTCCTCTGAAAAAGTTATTCAAACACTTGATCAGAGGGCATATAAAATACCAACTAATATGAAAAAAACATTATCCATTCTCCTTTTTCTATCTTCTATTTACTTGTTAAATGCCGCAGTTATATCTGTTTCACCCGGAACAAAAACAATCTACGATGCTGTAGCAACCGCTCAATCCGGAGACATACTCGAACTGACAGATGGCGTTTACAATGAAACAAGTACAGTTATTATCAATAAATCTCTCACTATCAAAAATGCATTAAACAGTTCTCCTGTAATTAATGTAAATCGCTTTACTATAAAAGCCAATTTCACTTTACAAGGGGTCACTTTTGATGGAAATTCAACAGCTTCAGAAGGAATCAGAATTGATGAAGGCCAAAATCTGATTATTAAGATTCTAAATTCTGACATTCAAAACTTCACCAGTAGAGCAATTAATTTTTATGCCACCAGCAAAACAGTAGCATTTGTTGATACCCTGATAGTTGATGGATGTAAATTTCAAAACACAATCAGGGCATTGCAAGCAACTACAGCTTTAGAACAGTTTAAACATCTTGAAATAAAAAACTCCACATTTTACAAACTGGATAAAGACGGATATTTTATCAATATGAGTCCGGGTGGTGAAAATTTAGCATCAGATGTTAAAGTAATTATAGATCACTGTACATTTTATAACTGTTTTTCCAGACGTGGAGTTTATTTAGCCAATCTGGACGGAGCAGAAGTGACTAACAACATCGCTTTCTATTCAGAAACTGTTGGTGACACAAAAAGTTTTTCAACCTATGGTTCCAATAGCATTGTAAGAAATAATATTTCATATAATGTTGATTTATACGGAAGTGCTCCCCGGCAAAATGTCATTGTACAAAACCCGCTGTTCGTAGATAGCGAAAACGGTAATTTGCAATTGTACGCAAACTCTCCGGCCATAGGTGCAGGAGATAATGGATCGAACCTGGGTGACCCTAACTGGGGTGTATCGAATGAAGATGCTCCATTAGGTGTATTGCCATACGTGCCTTTTAAGAAACCATATACCATGTCACCCACCGCAAATTCAGTTCGTGTTATGTGGCAAATGCTGGATACAATTTCAAAAGGTGTAGTATATTATGGAAAAACGGAAGCTTTAGGCGATTCAATCGTTTCTAACGACGGGTGGTTAGTTGAAGAAGAAGGATTTGTTCACGTTAAAGAGTTAACCGGACTGGATCCGTCCACAACTTACTATTATCAGGTTGGAAATGGTATCAGAAGATTTGAGGAAATTCGACAAACGAAGACAGCACCGGCAAGAGGCAGTAACTTCAGATTAGCAATTGCGTCCGATTTTCATGACAATAGTGGCCAGGTCTGGGAAAAGATGGTGCCACAAGTCGTGCAACAAGCTCCGGATTTATTTATTCACCTTGGAGATATTGTCAACAGAGGGGATACTCGCCCCTGGAACTCTTCATTCTTCACTCCAAGTGAACCTCTTTTAAACCGTATCCCCATGATAGGCGCTGTTGGCAACCACGAAACCGGAGATAAACCTTCGAATGGACCAACAACCTATTACAATTATTTCTCTTCGTTTTCTCATGATTATATTGATGGTACGGAAAGTAAAGACCCGAGAGGAGAATCTTATTATGCTATGGATTATGGTGATGTAAAAATCATTTCCCTGAATTTAAACGGAGATGAGTCAAGCTCTGCTTTAGATTCAAACTCTCAACAAATGACATGGCTTGACAATCAGATCCAAAATGCAGATTCAAAATGGATATTCATCATTTCACATGTAAGCGTGTATAGTACAGGTTATCACGGACAATGGTCGGCCGACAAAAAAACATCCGTTGCTCCTATTCTCGAAAAACATGCTGCCAATGGAAAACATATCATTTTCTTTAGTGGTAACTGTCACAGTTTTGAACACTTGTATAAATCCGGGGTTCACTATATTAGACCAAGTGTGGCTGCATCAAATATAAGGGATCAATACAATATGGCTGATTTGCCTTACAGCTTAATTTGGAAATCATTAAATGGTTTTTCAACAATAGATGTTTCTGAAGATGGAGAAACCGTTACGATGATTTCCCGGGATGAAAACGGACAGGAGTTTTATTCCTATGTATTCACCAGAACAGCCCAAATGTTGCCCAGTTTATATTTTACAGAACCGGACGGAAACAATGACACAGTAACCGATATATTCCGTATTAAATGGACTTGTTTTGATGAAACAAAAAATGGAAAAATTAATCTTTATCATTCACTCGATAGTATAAATGGTACGCTTATAGCTGAAAATCTTTCAACAGACCTTTCCGAAGTTGATTATTTCGACTGGCATGTTCGTTACCTGGAACCCAAAGGCGATTACTTTATTTATGGTGTCATCGACGATGGCATTAATACTCCTGTAAAAAAATATGCACGGGGAAAGATTTCAGTAGTAGCGGATACAACAGCGCCTCCGGCTCCAACGGGTTTTACCGGTTATGCTACCGATGAACAAATTGTACTCAATTGGCAAAATCCGACACGTTTGATGGATGTTGAAAATATGATCGATGATTTTGAAACCGGGATTGGAAGATTTGCCGGTGTCCCTCATGCTGAAACTGCCACCGGGTCACTGGAAATGGCACCCGGTTATAACAGCGGAAATGCCTTGAAAATTAATTACAATGTACTTATTCCCTGGGGACAGTATTCAGCCGTACTTCAAAATAATGTGGCACAAAATTATGCTACAACACCTTATCTTGAGTTTTGGTTTAAGGGGGACGGTTCATCCCGTAATTTAAGATTAATGATCAAACAAGATCTGGATTTTAATGGAACTGCAGATGACTGGTGGTATGATGAATCATTAAACCTGAGTAGCACTGATTGGCAAAAAGTAAAACTGGATATCAGAAATTTTCAAGAACTTAGCTGGCATACCAACGCATCAAAAGCAATGAATCCGGAGAATATTTATGCTATTGAGTTTATTGTGCCCAGCGGTACAGTGGGCACCGGTTCTGTTTTAATCGACAGCATCGTATTAACCGGCCAGATTTATCCGGCTCCCGATTATGAAGGGACTAAAATTCTAAGAAGAACAGATCGATTTCCTGCAAATCATACGGATGGTGAGGTAGTCTATAATGGTACTAATGAAACATTTAGTGATAGCAACATTGTTCCTGGAACACACTACTATTATGCTGGGTTTACTTACGACGATCTCAACAATTTCTCTGGTTTTGACCCTGCTGCTTCCTGGAGTCATCAATTCACCAGCTTAGAAACTCCTTTGTCTGCTGAAATTCTTCAGGTTTTTCCAAATCCGGCTCATTCTATCGTAACCATAAAGTATGCTGTACAAACTGCGGATAAAGCATCTGTAACTTTGGAGGATATAACCGGCAAAAGAATTCAGATTATTGCATCGGATCAACCAATTGGGAATTATCAGATCAATTTCAATACTAATGGGTTAGCTTCGGGAATTTATTTCATCCGGATGAACACATCAAATCAAATTTATTCTAAAAGAATTGTCATTAACAAATAATGCTAAAATTTAAGTCTATGAAACGAACATTAACTACATTAACAGCAGTTTGCATAGCTGTTTTCACGATACAAGCTGCAACCATACAGGTTAGTCCCGGAACCAACACAATTTATGATGCAATTAATGCTGCATCACCTGGTGATATTTTAATCATTGCCGATGGTACCTACAATGAGCCCAATACAACAGTTATTTCCAAAGCACTGACTATTAAGGCTGCTGAAGGAGCAAATCCTTTTGTGAACCACAAACGCTACGATATTAATGTTAGCGATGGCGATGATGTAACCATTCAGGGTCTGACTTTCGATAATACCGCACAAACCGGTACAGAACAGGTTCGTGTAAACAGCGGAACCAACAATAATTTAAAATTCATCAACTGTACATTTCAAAATGGAACAAGTTATGGAATCAGATTGTATAATACCGCTGTACAGGTAGATACTTTCTTAGTTTCAGGTTGTGTATTTAAGAACCTGCAACACATGGCAGTTTACAGTGTTAACGGAGGTGCAAGTCCGGGCCGGTTTAAAAATGCCATCATAGAAAACACCACCTTTATTAACATTGTGCACCCAAGTGATTTAACCCATGCCATTTATTTAAGAGATCATGATGGCGTTGAAGGGAATGACCCCAAAGTGCTGATTGATCATTGTACTTTTTACAATACTGCTCCCGGAAGTTATGTAGTATATTTGAACAAAATTGCAGGAGCAACAATTCGCAATTGCATTGTATCAAACGATGCAGATAAAAAAAGTAACTATGCTTTTTATGTTTATGGTGGAACTACATTGAGTAATTCAATCTGGTATAACTGTAATAGTGGTGTACGGAGCGGCGGAGCTGTGGCAACAAATCTGTCGAATGTCGACCCCCTTTTCATCAATCCTGCATTAAACGACTTCAATCTGGATGTTAATTCTCCTGCAGTCGGAGCTGCTACCGACAGTAAAAATATCGGAGATACCCGTTGGACAGTTGCAGCTGCAGAATTATCAATCAATATTACTGCCCCGGCAACAGATCAAGAAACTTCTGACATCTATCGTATCAGCTTTGTTCCACTGGATCCAGGTGGTGATGCAACTATTAGTTTACTTTATTCTACTGATAACGAAAACTGGACTTTGATTATCGATAACCTGGCTAGCACAGTGATGTATTACGATTGGAATGTACGTAATTTTAATGCTGGTAATTACTATGTAAAAGCTGTTATTAATGATGGTTCTGAAACTGTAACTGATGTTGCAACCGGAAGAGTTGTTGTGGTTCCGGATGTAATTCCACCGCGTGCGCCTGCAGATTTAACCGGAAATTTTGCTGAAGGCAAAGTTTTCCTGAGCTGGACAAATCCTACCTCTGCTGTACCAGTAGCAACTTCTGTTAATGATTTTGAGTCGGGAATCAGTGCATTTATCGAAACTAAAGACGGTGCAGAAGGATCATTCCAGTTAACAACCGGTCAAACCGGAAACGGAATGCAGGTAAATTTCGATATCCAGACTGCATGGAAACAATATGGGGTAAAAACAAACTTTACAACTCCTGTTGATTATGTTTCAACAATTGAATTCTGGTATAAAGGAGATGGTTCTTCAAATAAAATCAGGATCATCATCGAGCAGGAAAATGGTGACTGGTGGTATAATGAATCCATCGTACTGAATTCAACTGAGTGGCAAAAGGCAACTCTGAATACAGCTTCGTTCGGCTCATTCAGCTGGCATACCAATCAGGAATCTGCATTTAACAACATGCATGTAACCGCATTAAATTTTATTGTGGCAAGCGGCACTATTACAACTGGAAATTTTACTCTTGATGAGATCAGTTTTTCCGGCAGTATTCCTCCAAGTGCAGACTTTGCCGGAACAAAAATCGTCCGTCGTACTGACCGCTATCCTGCAGATTACACAGATGGAACTGTTGTTTACAATGGAACTGCTGAAAATTTTACAGATGAGAGTATTGAACCCAATACTGATTATTACTATGCTGCATTTTCTTACGATGATCTGGAAAATTATTCTGCATTCACCAGCAATGCTGCCTGTTTCTATGATAGCCTTGTTAGTTCTACATTTGAAATAAATAATATAGTTCAGGCATTCAGCATACATCCCAATATTATTCACAACAGTGCAAACATTGGTTTTAATTTAACTCAAAACCAACATATTTCTATTGAAGTATTCAACACAACCGGGATGAAAGTGACTGACTTAATCAACCAAAACTTTTCAGCAGGAAGTCATATAATTCAATTTAATGTAAATTCACTCAACAATGGTTTGTATCTTATAAGATTAACTGCCGGAAAAGATGTAAACGTAAAGAAAATTCTGATTAATAAATAATAAAATATGAAAATTAAATTTCTAATTCCGTTAACCCTATTGCCACTCTTTTGCATGTGCAATGGTTGTGAAAATATTGTAGAAAACAATGATAAATCAGAGGGTATTTATCTTGAAGGTTTTGAAAAAGTCCCATTGCAAAGTCAGATAACAAGTGTACAACCCATGACAGGCATCGTATTATGGCCTGCTCAGGCAAAATCACGCAACAGTACTTACGGTAATTCAATCAGTCTCGAATTTTCCTACTGTCTGCCTTCTGATGTAGTTACAGGAAAAGCAGATGGTAAAATAGAGTATGACTGGTCTTCTTTTGAAGCACTGCTGGATGATATTGCAAGTCGCGGACATCAGGCTATTGTACGATTCCGTTATGAATATCCGAATGCAATGACAAACGGAGTAAAAGGAGGAACGGCCGTTCCGGATTATATTAAATCACTTCCGGATTACAATGAAACATTTAGTGCTGATGCCGGTGGTGATGGGGCAACCTATTATGCCGACTGGAGTAACGGTGAACTACAATGGTTTACAAAACAGTTTTACACTGATTTCGCTGCAAAATATGATCAGGATATCCGTATTGCATTCGTTCAGGTCGGTTTCGGTCACTGGTCGGAATACCATATTTATGGAACTGGTTTAAGAGCTGGAATCAATTTTCCTTCTCATGATTATCAGGCTGAATTTTTAACGCATGTAAATTCTGTCTTTCAGCATACCCCCTGGAATATTTCTATAGATGCTGCTGATAAGACATACACTCCCATTGTCAAAACCGAATCATTGATGAATTTGAATTTTGGTCTATTCGATGATTCGTTTATGCACAGCAAACATGAAATAGCTCAGGGAGGCGGATATAATGAAAAATGCTGGATTGCAATCGGAACCGACAGATGGCAGAAAGCGCCGGCGGGTGGCGAAATTAGCTACTATACCAGTAATGATCAGAAAAACTTTCTCAATCCGGAAGGCATGTACGGTTTCACATGGGAACAGGCGGCTTCAAAATACCACATCACCTACATACTTGGAAATAATGCTCCGGGAAGCATTCACGGAACTCCAGAAAGATTTAAAGAGGCCGGAATCGCTTCCGGGTACTCATTTCGGATAGATGATTTCAGAATTAAAGGCGATAGCTCGGCTGTAAAAATAACCAATTCCGGCATTGCTCCTATTTATCGGAATGCTTTTATCGCGGTCAATGGCGTTCGTTCCGGTTACAACCTGACCCAACTCCTACCCGACTCGAGTGTTTGGACTAAAATTCCATCCGGAGGTAAGAATCCGGTTCTCAGTATCGAATGTGATCACTTACTTCCCGGAAAAAAAATAGAATTTGAGGCTAATATCCAATAATGCTGTTATGAGAAAATTCCTGTATATATTTTTACTCATCATTATTCAGGGAAGCCTGTCGGCTCAATATCAAACCGAAATCATCATCGAAAAAGATGAGTATTGGTGGGGAGGCGCTGTGGGCCTGGGCTCAACAATGCCGTTTAAAGGAACTATCGAATTGTTTGATCTTTCATTACAAAACAAAAACAACCAGGTAGTTCC
>JARKQF010000310.1 GCA_029973975.1 Paludibacter sp. | reverse complement strand
GCTGTTTAATCAATAAAAAGCCCCGGAGGTATGGACGACGGTTTATCGCTATTAACCGCTTAAAAGTTGATTTGTCAGAGATATCTGCCAAAGATTCCTCACTCCGTTCGGAATGACTGATAATGTAAATATCAGGAGAGGCTTTGGCCGGCGGTTTCGCCGCCGGCCAAAGCCTCTCCCCGCCGGCCAAAGCCTCTCCCGGCCCTTCAACCCAAAAACCTTGTCATTCCGATCCCGGACAACCGGGAGAGGAATCTTCAAATAACTCACCCGACATCAGAAATTGATCTGATGCTGACAACCCCTGCTCATCGCTTGTTCAGCTGCGTAGATATTGAACAGATTAAACCTGATCCTTTAATCATTTTAAATTGGTTAATCCGGTTCAAAACAAGAAGAAGCACAGTTGCAATAATCCTGTGTACAAAAAAGGCTGTCCTTTTGAGACAGCCTTTTGATAGAAAAGTTAGTCTTACTTTTCCATAATAACATCGATCTTCATCTTGTCACCTTTTGTATATAAGTCAACAACTTTGATCAATCCGATCTTGTTTGATTTTGTTCTGAAGACAACTACATTCCCAACAGACAAGCCATTGGTCCTTTTAGTTTGCTGAAGCAAATCAAAGCTTGGGAATACATAATTCGCCCCTATTGCATCAAATTCAGCAGCCGTAATATTACTTGTATTAAAGCGCGTCTGATTCCTTGTTGTCCAAAGGTTTAATTTGAAAACCGGCACAGATTCTGCAGCTTCATCATCAGGCGAAGCAATAATGTTTCCAATCGAAGGTAATGCTGGCGGATTCTTAACGAAAAGAAAATCGATCAGTGCCTGTACAGTCGGCGAGTTTGTGGTCTGATTAACAAAATAAACATTCCCATCAACAGTTGAAAAGAATGAACCTAATGTATTATCGTTTGACGACCCCAATTCAATACCTGTATATTTGATCGTCTCAGGTCCCTGGGCAATAATGTTAAAGCCTTTTTCAGCTTTCATTCCACCTTTATCAGTCAACTCAAATGAAAGCCTTCCACTAACCTGGCTAACAAATGTAATTTCCCGCTCCCAGCTAAATGAATCAGAATTGAATGTTGAATCCAGGATAGTATTTGCAATGTTATTCGAGGTCAGAATGAATCTGAATCGCGTAAGCTTATTTCCTGAAACACTGCTTTTAGTACCAACAACACCTATCTTGATACTACTACCTACCTGAACTGTAACATCATCTGAGGTATATCCAGCTCCTCCTTTAATGGTTAAAGATGGACCCGGATCGGTTTCTTCATCATCAGAACAGGAAGTAAACACCACTGCAACAGACATCAGCAGGGCCGCAAACAAATAATTCCACTTTTTCATACGATTGGTTTGGTTTAGGTTAATATTGAATTGTTTAAATATCTC
>JARKQF010000356.1 GCA_029973975.1 Paludibacter sp. | reverse complement strand
AACTAAGAATGAAATTTCCGTTTAGTTATGGCGATACCCTGTTCAGTTGTTTTGAAGGTGATGGAGAATATTCCCGCAGGCTTAAACTGCATGTAAAAGGATACACCCGTGTGGAAGCGGATGCCGAAGGTGAATTACTGTTACCGGATTTCGAAACGGTAAAGAATGCTTTGAGGGTCCGTACTTTGCGTTATTATACCCAAACCGGCAAAGACAGTACCGAGATGCTGCTGGATACCTATTCCTGGTATGCCGATGGTATCCGTTACCCGGTTTTCGAGAGCATCAAGACGGACATCATCAAACGGAAAAGGAACAGCAATGGTAGCGAGAGCCTACGTGACACAACCATTTTTACCACTTCGTTTTATTACTCACCGGTACTGCAAACCTCACAGGTACAAACCGACCCTATACCCGAGGAAGAAGAACAAGAAACTGGTGCTGCCGCTGTATTTACCGAAGCTAAACTATTACCCAACCCGGTCGTGCAACAATTGCACATCCAGTACAAACTCGTACGCGATGCCTGTGTATGGTTTACCGTGCACACCAATGGAGGAATAGCTGTTTGCCAGACACCGCCTCAGGATTTACCTGAAGGATATCATAACACGCTGATCAACATGGGTCATCTTACCACGGGTACTTACACGCTTTTTGTGCATGTGGATGATATGGTGTTGCAGCGGGTGGTGGTGAAGAAGTGAGAAATAAATAATTGTTATAACTATGCATAGAGTTAAATTATGAAAAGAAATATATTTTACAGTTTAATCGCTCTTTTTTACAGCCAATTATTATTTTGTCAGCATGATATAATTCCGGTGTCACCTAATGCTGCATCTCTGGGACTCTACGGTGCAATTCCAGTAGGGCATTACACAGGCACCCCTGACATTTCATTACCCATCTATGAAATAGATTTAGATGGCAAAGAGATTCCCATAACACTTTCATATCATGCCTCTGGAATAAGAATTAATCAAGATGCTAGTTGGGTTGGTCTTGGATGGTCGCTTCAGGCAGGAGGTGCAATTACAAAAGAAGTAAGGGGGTGGGATGACTTTGAACAAGACCCTATAGGTTATTATTATGACAATTTATTTCCTTTTTACGATGAAAACAACATGCTCATACCAGAACTGGATAATAGTGAGCGTTGTTCTGGTTATTTAAGGGGAGAGAAGGACTCAGAGCCTGATGTGTTTCATTATAACTTTGTGGGACAGTCTGGCTCATTGTTTTTTAAAAAAGCTAATGAAAATCCATTATCTTTAGGACATGTACAAGCAACTCTAACAAATCCAATTTGTTATCTGGATGTCAAATTTAACCCTACGTTAAAAACATGGAAGATATCTGATGGTGATGGGTTTATCTATTATTTCTCTACTTGTGAAATTACACAACCATATTCTCCTAATTCATCACCTTCATTTACAACTATGCCGCGAGAGTATTTTTATCCACGAGAGAAACAAAAGACAGTTATTTCGACCTGGTTTCTAGATTCTATTAAATCTCCTAGAGGTAATGTAGTGCAATTTAATTATATACAAGATGAGGAAATTTACACAAGGATATCAAAATCAGAAACAATCATACACCATACACCCAATAAATTAAAGAAAGACTACACACAATCATATTCAACAATAAAACAAGTTAGATTAGTCAGTATAGTTTTCAATGGAGGCAAGGTCGGTTTTAGTACATCAGAACGTTTAGATCTTGAACCTGCATGGGGTAACCCTCAAAAACTCGATGAAATAAGGGTAATAAATTCTCAAGGTGACCCTATAAAGAGTTTAAAACTCTATTCACATTATGATTGTGGGCTGAAAGATTTGCTTTCATCAACTTATAATGACAGACGTCTAATTTTAGATTCTATAAATGAAATATCAAGCGATCTAACTGAAGGCAAAACGTATAAATTTCATTACGACAATCGGTTCCCTATGCCTCCAAAAGATTGTGAAGCTACAGATTTATGGGGATTTTACAATGGACACTATCCTAGTAGCAGTCGTGATTTTTGGAGCACACCTAGTTTATTGTATTTAAATCAGTTATTTACAGGGAAAAATATCATTCCATCTAATTCATATATGCAAATGGGTATTTTAAAACAAATTGAATATCCTACTGGCTCGACTACCAATTTCATATACGAGCCACACTCTTTTACTAACTCAATAACACCATATCATTTAGAGAGTGATCATATCGAATTTGAAAGTAGCGAGAATCCTGAATATGTAGAGTCGAGTGAGCCTTATCTATTAATTAATGATGTAAAAGCTCAGTTGACTGTCAATTACGCTGGAGTTAGTGTTAACACGTCAGAAATGATTATTGTACGTATAAAAGTAAGAAGTGAATATGATGATTACTATTTAAACAAAAAAATACATGTATTTGATGTCAACATAGGTGAAGAAAATGGGAGTACAAAGTCAGGATGGTTTAATTTGCCTAAAGGAGAGTATAAGATTGAAATTGAGAGAGAAAATTTGGATAATATAATAAATTTATCATGCGATTTGATTTGTTATGAAGAAGTTCGTATAAAAAATGGAGCAGGTCTCAGAGTTAAAAACATTACCACTACAGGCCAGAACACCTATTCATCAAAAAGTTATGTATATGAAACTAATGGAGTGACAAATGGAACAATAATGTCTCCTCCATTAACATATATTCGGATATTTCCACTACCGGCAAACCCACCTCAACCTATAGTGAATGATGGGGTGTTTTTTGCAACTAGCTCAACATCCTACATCCCGCTTAGCTCATCAGCAAGGGGCAGTTATGTTGGGTATTCTTGTGTGGAAGAGATTAACTACAGTAATTCTCGTTTTGGTAAAGTCAGATACGAATACTATAATAGACTTGATGACAACAATAACACAGGAACAGATTATGGCTATTTTCCAGGATGCCCTTCAAATCCTCATTATTCAAGTGGCTTATGTTTGAAAACAACATATTTTGACAACATGGGAGACAAACAGAAAGTTATTGAGAATACTTATGACATTCAAAGAGAAAAGATAGCAAAGGGGCTAGCAATACATTCGTTGATTAAGAACCCAGATCTTGAGCCGGGAAACTCTCTTTCGCTTGAGTTTATAGTAAAATTTTATGATTTATATCAGGAAAAAAGCTTTCATAAACATCAAATTTCAAAGGATTACACTAATGGCACAAATGGTATTGACTCAATAGAAATTAAACATGAATACCAATACAATAGTTCCAATTTAAAGATAAACAACGATAGGGCACAGGATAGCTTTGGTAACATTAAAGAAACAAAGTTCAAATATCCAGTGGATTATGGCGATATATTCTATCACATGATAGAAAATCATATGGTAAATAATCCAATTGAAATTATTGAGTTGAAAAACAGCCAAGTTGTGAATGCAAATAAAACTATCTATTCAAGCATAAATAACTCATCACTCCCAACATCAGTTTATTTATATAATTCAAAAAAACCTTCACTGATTAGTCAGTATACATCCTATTACAATAAAAGTTTGAATTTGAAATATAATAACAAAAAATTATTATATGAAAGAATTGGTTATGATAGTATTCCAATAACTTATTTGTGGGGCTACAATTATTTATATCCAATTGCTGAAATCAAAAACGCAACATATCATGAGGTTGAAAGCTTATTAGGAGGAGAAAGTTATATGAATGATTTATCATCATCAATTATCCCGTCTGAGCAAATTTTAACAAACATTAATAATTTACGAACACAGCTCCCTGATGCTCAAATAACCACCTACACCTACAAACCTCTTGTTGGCATGACATCCATGACAGACCTAAGAGGCGTGAAAATATTCTACGAATATGATGATTTCAACCGCCTGAAGTGCATAAAAGACAATAATGGCAATATCATTCAAAAGTTCGATTACCATTACAAAGAATAGTTTTATATCTACACAACTATAATACTGCTATGATAAAAAACAATATATTGATGAAAGTAATTCCGGAGAAAACCTTATGCCGGATATTCACCTGTATTCTTATTTCCCTGCATACAACCAATAGTTATGCTCAAAGTGGAGGAGTCATTATTTTGAACCAACCCACGCCGGCAACTGCAGTCAAGGTAACTGCCACGGAACAAATAGTGCTTAAACCTGGATTTCAGGCTTCAGCATCAAGAGGGAATTTTAGTGCCAAGATAAGCTCCTCCAATTCGATTGTTCCATTAATAGACATTGCCCAAGAGAGTCCTTTCCAGATTCCTGTAACCAGTAACGATCAAAACTATATTAAAACATCAACACCTTTGCTGGCTGATATCAATTCACCTGTAATGACCACCATCCAGTACTTTGATGGATTGGGACGTCCTTCTCAAACAGTACAGATGGGAATCACACCTGAGGGAGCTGATTTGGTGTTATTCACTCAATACGACGATGTGGGCCGAGAATGGAAAAACTGGCTCCCGACACCAATCGAGGGGAATTTCGGACAGTATGTCAATGAAAGTTCTTTTACGAGTAATGCTTCATCAAAACACAATGACAACAACCCCTATGCTGAGAACAGATATGAATCTTCGCCTCTGAACAGGGTTAAGGAGCAATTTGGAGCAGGTGCAAATTGGCATACCAACAACAAAAGGGTTGTAACAAATTATAGTACGAATGATAGTAATATCGTTTATTTTCATATCAACGAATCCGAAAACTTAGCTCGAAATGGCAATTACAACCCGGCAACTTTGTATAAAACCACTGTCAGTGATGAAGATGGAAAGCCTGTTTCTGAATACAAGGATAAACTGGGGCGTATTGTTTTAAAAGAAGGGGCTTTAAACACGCGGACATACTACGTGTATAACGATTTAGGTCAGCTTAGTTACGTGATACCTCCCATTGCTGCCGATTCTCTATCCAATACCCCCGGACAGATTAATGATGATGATGACGTGTTGAAACGTTATGCCTACCTTTACAAACATGATGAACGGGGCAACCAGATTTACAAACGTCTCCCGGGCTGCGAACCTGTACTGATGGTTTATGACAAAGCAAACAGATTGATTCTTTCTCAGGATGGAAACCAAAAAATCAAACAGCAATGGTTGGTTAATAAATATGATGTGTTGGGCAGGTTGCTCTATACAGGAATAATTGAAGACAGTTTATCGCATGAAGATCTGATTGCAGACCTGCGGGATGAAGTAATTATAGAATCGTGGAACACGGCTAGTGATATTGATAATACCGGATATACCTGCGGGAGATTCACTCCTGATAAGCTGCTGACAGTCAATTATTACGACAACTACAATTTTGTTACCCTGACAGACGTCAACCTCGATTACGATGCCAGCAAAGAGAATGAATACGGGTATAAATACCCATCTGCAAAAGGGTTGCTTACCGGCACGCGCACCTATTTGTTGGACGATTCAAATAACTACACCGCCACTGCTCAGTACTACGATTACAAAGGACAGATGATACAAAGTCGAAGCAGTAACCACCTTGGAGGTCATGATTATGTTTACAATCAATATAATTTCACAGGCAATGTTACTAAGACATTGCAAGAACACAACATTGCCGGGCAACCCACCGTAACGGAATTATATGAATATGACTACGATCATGCCCTGCGTCCTACAACTGTTAATTACACGTTGAACAGCAATGACCGGGTGTTACTTGCCTCCAACAAATACGATGAGTTAGGACGTTTAGTGGAGAAAAAACGCCATTCTAATGCGGATACAGAAGAATTTGAATACAATATCCGGGGGTGGACAACAAAAATCAAAAGTGGAAATTTTGAGCAGAACCTGTATTACAATACAAGATTACCACAAGGAGCAACAGCGTGTTACAATGGGAATATCGCGTATAACACATGGACTTATAACAATCAAATCAACGGCTATAAGTACTATTACGATGCTTTGAGCCGTTTGTCAAATGCTTACATGATTCAAAGTGACGAATGCAACGGTTGTTACATGGAATCTTTCTGGCATGATAAGCATGGAAATATAACATACATATTTCGGAGTGACTTTGAAGGAAGATATTTTGACGATTTGGAGTTTTCGTATCATGGCAATCAGTTATATAAAGTATATGACTACGGAGGCAGTAGTTCTCAATATAGCTCCAAGGAATATCAGGATATGATAGATATTCCGACTGAATTTACCTATGATAAAAATGGCAACATGACGGCAGATTTAGACCGTGATATTGTCACAATCAAATATAATTTACTAAATTTGCCAGATACCATTCAGTTCCGTAAAGGTCACATGATTGTGAATAACTACGATGCCGGCGGGCATAAGTTACGAAGTAAGTACTTTACCCTGATTGATGAAGTAAACATTCCGATAGGAGGTATTTGCCCTTGGAGTGAATACTGGGATTCAGAATACGGTGACTGGAAAGATATTGTTTATACAAGTACAAGTCATGTGGGTAATCACGAGTATTTAGAGTCATTCGGTCAGATATACAATCGTCGTATCCATAATTCGGAAGGATATGTAGTGCCTGATTCTCATGGAAATTATATTTATCATTATTACCGCAAAGATCATCTGGGTAATAACCGCGAAGTATGGCGGGCATCCTATACCTGGGGCAGTACCACCCATCCCGCGGCAACCGTTCAACGAACCCAATACTACCCCAGCGGTTTACCCTGGAAATTCAATAGCGGCGATAACCCGGGTTCGCAACCGTATAAATACGGAGGAAAAGAGTTTGTGGAGATGCATGGGTTGGATGAGTATGACTCCGATGCCCGGTGGTATTATCCGGCGATTATGCGGACGACGACAATAGATCCGCTGGCTGAGAAGTATTATGATATCAGTCCGTATGCTTGGTGTGCGAATAATCCGGTGAGGTTTGTGGATCCGGATGGGAAGAAAATAGTGATTGCTGGAACGAGAGAGTATCGAACACAAGTTAAGAATGATATAAAACAATTGGCAAAAGATAATCCTGAAGTAAAAAAAATGATAGTTGACTTGATTAAAAGTTCAAACATCCATACAATTGAAATCCCAAAGGAGAATGATGGATATAATTATGTCCAGTTTGATGAGAAAAAAGCAGAAGATGGCATCGCACAAGGCTCTAAAGTTGGTTATGACCCGAATAAAAGAGATACCAAAGGTGAGAAAGAACGTACACCGAGGGTCGGTCTTGCCCATGAGTTAAAACATTCATCTGACATTGACAAAGGTGAGATGGATATGGAAACAAAAACAGAAACAGGTGTTCCTGTGAAAGAAATTGACGCAATTAATACTGAAAATAAAATACGAGAAAGAACTGGCGATGAAAAGAGAACAACATATGGTGGTAAGAAAATTTCCGAACTATGGCTTAATAATTAGTTTCATACTGTTACTTATTTCATGTAATAGTAAGGAAAATGTATTTTATAGCAAAATCAAAGCTAATGACGATTGTCTTATAGCTTGTGATGTAACATACAACAACAAAGAAACAATTACTGTTGTTATAGAAAGATATAAAATTACAAGTTTATTCAGCAAATACAATAATTTAATTGATGACAAAATGATTATAAAAAGCATAAAATCTAACAACCCTATAGAAGTATCAAGAGACTTATATCAAGAATTGTATGCTCGACAAGTGATTAACCAGCATAGAGTTGATTCTATGGTGAAGAAAAATGGTGAAGAAGCATTTTTATTATTCAATCATAATAATGAAAGACTATTAAATCCACATGCTCTTGTTAATGAAACATTAATGGAGCAACTTTACATAATTAAGAAGTTATTTGACAAAAAGATTTTATTAAAACAAGATTGTGAGAGTGGCTATTATTATGTAATACATTAATTTAAAATAAATTATGTCCTACTACTTCTCGTTTTATGTCGGGCTATTTTCAAAAAAAAGTCCTACACTTTGATCCATCAATAAACGATGTACTGTTTTTATATCAGTGATATAAAAACAGTACATGCCTTTTTTGCCTTCACTCGAACCGCCCGATTCGAATACTTCTGTTCGAACGATTCGAATCGTCGAAAGAGATACCTTTCATCTCAAGCCAGATTTACCTGATTAATCCTGAAAACCTTAACAATCATCAAAAAAATCACACAAACCCAAGTAAAAAAATTATCTTTGTGCTCCAAATTACATCGATAATCTTTTCATGCTATATGAAACAAACAATTTTCAGCGCGATTCTATTTACGCTTTTATGCTTTACAGGTCAGTTATATGCCCAGAAAATTACACTGGAAGGTGGCTATTTCAATCCTAAAAGAACCGGACAGTCAACCAGTGAAACTTATTTTGATGCCATCCGGTTGGGGGCACAAGCTGAATATGACCTGAAGTATAATTTCGGATTTCAGACCGGTTTATTCTATAACATTGGTTACTCGAATAAAATCCAGAAATATGCCGTTTCCTCCGATAGCGTAGTTTACAATACCTGGAGCCATGCCCTCGAAGTTCCGTTGAGAATCGTATACAATCAGCCCTTGTTCAAAGACTTTAAGGTCTTTGGGTTTGCCGGGCCCAACATACAGATTGGCTTGTTCCAGAATCAAAAGGTTACTTCTTATCTGAGCGATTATTGGGCAACAGAAACCGGTATTCAGTCGGGGAAAGTCAACCTGTACAAAAACGACCTGTATCGTATCAACTTTCAGCTGGGAGCAGGTGGTGGTGTACAATGGCGTCAGTTTATCCTGAAAAGCGGCTACGACTGGGGCATCAACAGTTTAGACCGCACCAAAAACGACCGCATCACACAAAGTCAGTGGTACGTCACTTTCGGATACCAAATCAAATAAATCATCCTATTAAGGTTTACTGTCATGGAACTTTACGATATCTTCCTTGAACATCCTGTCATCACAACCGATAGCCGCAATTGTCCGGCCGGGTCCATTTTCTTCGCGTTAAAAGGAGATAAATTCAACGCGAATGAATTCGCCGCGACGGCACTGGAAAATGGTTGCGCTTACGCGGTGATTGATGAGCCGGAATATGCCCGGGATGACCGCTATATTGTAGTGAAAGATGTACTGAAATCCTTGCAGGAACTGGCAACCCGGCACAGAAAAGAAGTAGGAGTCAAGATTATCGGCATCACCGGCACGAACGGAAAAACCACGACCAAGGAGCTGATCGCGTCCGTTTTAAAAGAAAAATACAAGATTCATTATACACAGGGAAACCTGAATAACCACATCGGAGTCCCACTAACCCTGTTGCAACTTCACACAGAACATCAGCTGGCTATTATCGAAATGGGGGCCAATCATCAAGGAGAGATAAAAGGGTTATGCGAAATTGCGCAACCGGATTTTGGCATTATCACCAATGTAGGCAAGGCACACCTCGAAGGATTCGGTTCGTTTGAAGGAGTCATGAAAACCAAGGCTGAACTGTACGACTATATTGCTGCCAATGGGCTGGGTATTTTTATCCACGCTGACAACGAATATCTGAAAAAGATGGCTGAAAAGGCAAAAGTTCATCCCGACAAACAGGTCACTTACGGAATGAAAAGCCATCCGGATTTATCGATGGTGACCGGAAAAGTGATTGCCGGCGACCCATTCCTGACCATGGAATGCCAAACAGGCACTGTTTTTGATGTAAAAACGCGGCTTATCGGGACTTATAATGCTGAAAATGTACTGGCGGCTGTGGCAATCGGACATTTTTTCGGACTGAAAAACAACCAGATCAAACAGGGAATTGAAAATTATGAACCTAAAAATAACCGGTCGCAGTTTGTCGAGACCGGAAAAAACAAGTTGATCGTGGATGCTTACAATGCAAATCCGACCAGCATGCAGGCTGCCATCCTGAATTTCGCAGACATGCAGACCGAAAAGAAAATGCTGATTTTGGGTGACATGCTGGAACTGGGCAATCAAAGTGCTGAAGAGCACCAGTCTATTATCAACTTACTGGAAGACAAAGGCTTTGAAAATGTTTTGCTGGTAGGCTGTGAATTTAAAAACACAAAACATTCATTCAGGGTGTTTGAGAAAGCTGAAAATCTCTCAGCATTACTCAAAGAACAATGCCCCGAAAATTATACAATATTAATTAAAGGCTCCAGGGGAATTCAACTGGAGAAAATCATCTCATTGCTTTAAATAGAATTATGTTCAAATCGAGAAATCTGATTATCATTGTACTGATTTTAGTGGTACTGGCATTAGCCGGCATCGTTTATTATTTCTACAGCGACGCGAAACAAAAAGAACAGGAACTCGAAGAGGTAACTGAAATCATGAATCAGGAAAAAGAGCGCGTTGAAGATGAATTTGTTGATCTGACTTATCAGTTTGATGGTTATACCTCTACCATCCGGAACGACTCTTTGTTAAAACAACTGGATAGCGAAAAAGCCAGGGTTCAGGAATTGTTGGAAGAATTAAGAAAAACCCGTGCAACAAATGCCCGTAAAATTCAGGAACTGAAAGATGAACTGGATTCAGTGCGAAAAATCATGATGCATTTAGTCGCTCAAATTGACTCTTTAAACACTGAAAATCAACAATTACGCACTGAAAACACCCAGATTAAACTGAAATATCAGGAAACTTCGCAGACGGTTGAACAATTAGCCAAAGAAAAAGAAAACTTAAGTGAGGTGGTTACCCGGGCTTCCAAGTTAGAAGTGGTGCAATTTAATGTTACCACACTCAACGACAGGAACAGGAAAACCGGCATTTTCAGTCGCATCGCCCATTTACAGTTTGATTACACCATTGCCAAGAATATCACTGCCGATCCGGGTAAAAAGGTAATGTATGTCCGCATTACCCGTCCTGATGGAGAATTGCTAACCAAAGACAACAACAATGTTTTTTCTTTTGAAAACAGAAAAATCGGTTATTCAGTCAAAAAGGATTATGAGTATGGCGGTGAAGCATTACAGGATGTGATTTACTGGCATGTAGAAGAAATCCTGTATGCCGGAACCTACCGGGTTGATTTTTTTACCGATGGAGATCTGATCGGAAGCTATACTTTTGTACTGAAAAAATAATTCAACTGAACGGCCAATCCATGAAAGCCCGGGAATTCAAAACAGCATCCGAACAAATTGCCTTCGATGTTAATCACCGTAAAACGATTGATTTTAACATCGGCAGATACGATAAAGCTGTTAGCGCCGGCATGGCCCGTTATAAAAACGTAGAATTTGCTAAGGACAGAGCTGCGGCCATCAAAAGAGAGGTGCTGAACAACTGGGAAAAATACCTGATCGAGTTTGAAGAGAATTGCCGGCATAATAGTACTGAAGTCCTTTGGGCAAAAGACGACACAGAAGCTACCCAGCACATCATCCGTATTTTAAAAGAAAACAGGGCGACCTTGCTGGTAAAAAGCAAATCCATGACTACTGAAGAAATTGAGTTGAATCACACAGCTGAATCGGTAGGATGTGAGTCTATTGAAACGGATTTAGGTGAGTTCATTGTACAGGTGGCAGGAGAAAGACCCTATCACATCGTAACACCTGCCATGCATAAATCAAAAAAAGACATCGCGGTGTTGTTTCATGAGAAATTCGGTACACCTTTGAACAGCACGCCGGAGGAACTAACTGAGTATGTTCGTGTTCTGCTTCGTAAAAAATACACGAGCGCTGATATTGGCGTAACAGGCGCCAATTTTCTGATAGCCGATATTGGTGGTATTTCGGTGACTGAAAATGAGGGCAACGGTCTGATGACGACTGCTTTTCCAAAAGTACATATTGTCATTGCCGGTATTGAAAAAATCATTCCGAAGATGAGTCAGCTTGGGCTGTTTTACCCTTTATTGGCAGCTCATGGTACCGGTCAGCAGCTGACTGCATACAATACCATTTTCACTGGACCCCGGAAACCGGACGAGACTGATGGTCCGGAAAAAATGTATGTAATTTTACTCGATAATGGACGGACAACTGTTTACGAAGATACCGAGGCGTATGAATCTTTAGCCTGCATCCGGTGTGGTGCTTGTTTGAATGCCTGTCCGGTTTATAAAACCATTGGCGGATATACCTACGACACTACTTACAGCGGTCCGATCGGTTCAGTTCTTACACCTTTTTTAAAAGGATTTAAGGACTTTTCGCACCTTAGTTTCGCGTCAACCCTTTGTGGTAAATGCGTGGAGGTTTGTCCTGTTAAAATACCCCTGACTGACATACTATTGACAAACAGAAGAAAAAGTGTTGAGCAGGGATTACGTCCGGTCACAGAAAAGATGATGATGAAAGGATTCAGCCTGGTGAGTTCCAATCGTAAAACAATGGATATGATGCCCGGAAGTATAAAAAATTTTGTAACTTTACCGCTCAATTTTTCAGGATGGGGGCCAAAAAGAAGTATGCCGGCATTTGCAGGAAAGTCTTTTTCAACTCAAATGAAACAATTGAAAAAAGGAAAAAACAAGTCAGGTAATCAATCAGGATCGATATAGACTTTTGAAAATTAAACTTTAAACATTAAACTCTTAAATACGAATGTTGTCCATGCAATCTCAATTCAAATATATTTTCGTTCTCCTGCTCTCTGTTTGGGTTCTTTCTTCGTGTGATGAAGATAGATACGCCGACTGGAAAATCCTCAACGAAACATGGTTGGAGAATTTAAAAGAAGAAAATAAAGATAATCCTGATTTTGTCGTTACAGAAAGCGGGTTGTGCTATCAAATCATCCACATGGGAAGCAATACCAGACCCAACGGCGGCAGCTACGTTGAAGTTAGTTACAAAGGTACATATCTCAACGGGAAATCCTTTGATAGCGGGGTGTACAAACGCCCATTATTAGAGGCAATTCCCGGATGGAGAGAGGCAATTCCCAAAATCACAAGAGGCGGTCGTATTATTTTATATATTCCTGCAAATCTGGGGTATGGAGATGAGGGGTCTGGTAAAATTCCACCTTATTCAACTTTGAAGTTTGACCTGACTTTAGATTACGTCATCAATTATTATTAAACAATCAATTCCCTGTGGAATATAAAAATTACCAGTATGAAAAGATTTTTCGCAGGTCTGATTATTTTGCTTTCGCTGACTGCCACGGGTGCAGTTTATAACTTAGAAAATATTCCCAATCCCAAAGTTGCGGATAGCCGTACTTCCGTCAGCAATCCTGATGGAATTATCCGGGCTGAAACCGTATACGAATTAAACATCCTGCTCGATTCGCTGGAAAAAACTACCCGTACTGAAGTTGCTGTTGTGCTCGTTGAATCAATTGGAGATGAAAACATCGAAATGTTCGCGACTTCATTATTTAAAAACTGGGGTATTGGTAAGGCTAAAGAGGACAATGGACTGCTCGTTCTGTTTGTTCTAGATCAGCGGGCCATCCGTTTTGAAACCGGTTACGGCATAGAAGGATTGATGCCTGACGCCATGGCTTCCCGTATTCAGCAACAAAGCATGTTCCCCTATTTTAAATCCGGAGATTACGATACCGGCTTTCTGAAAGGAATGCAACATGTCGTATCTGTTTTAAAACAAGAAAATTTTGAAGCAGAAAAAAAGGCCATCGCCTGGGGAGTTGCACTACCGGTTGTTGCCGCCATCTACCTGATTATCATGCTGATTTCTTTTGTATGGATAGGTGCTTCTGTTAAAAAAATCAGCAATAATCCGACGCTGAAAACCAGTATGAGCCAATACAAGGCATTAAAAAGCGAAAAGACCGGCATATTGGTGGTGCTGAATATTCTTATTCCGGCAATCAGTTTGTTTGTCATCATCATGTTTGCTGATCCGAGATTGCTCGTTTTTCTAATCGGTGTCCCTATTGTCACAATACCGGCTAACTTGTATGGCAAACTCATGATGCGGAAAATCAGACGGAAACCCATTCCATGTAACGCATGTGAAGGCACCATGCACATCTTATCGGAAAGAAAGGAAGACGCACATCTGAAGTTATCCCAACAATTTGAGGAAGAATTGAATGCTGTTGATTATGACGTATTTGTGTGCGATGATTGCGGGAATGAAGCTATTTTCACCCTGGATAAACCAAGCGCCTATACTGAATGTCCGAAATGCGGAACCAAAGCCTTCATTTTACATGACAAACGGGTTGTCGTAGCACCGACTTTCATCAACGGCGGGACAGAGAGAACAACATACAAGTGCAAGTTCTGCGGATACGAAGAAAATAACAATACCCACTTACCTCGCTTGTCGAGAAGCGGTTCGCTCGCTGCAGGCGCTGCTGCCGGTAGTATTTTCAGCGGAAGAGGAGGTTTTGGAAGCGGAGGATTCGGAGGCGGCAGTTTTGGAGGGGGACTTTCCGGCGGCGGTGGCGCTACGGGAAGATGGTAATAATGGTTAATGGATAGTGGAGTAAAAAACGAAAAATGAATAGCCCCGTAGGGGCGACATATCAATAGCCCCGGGTTAAAGCCCGGGGGATAAAAGGGTCGAAAGACCTATTGCAAACAATGAGGAGATTGACACGTCGCTATGCTCCTCGCAATGACAAACCGTAGACAATTAAATAAAGAAGATATGAAAAAAACAACCATCATTTTAATTTCCATAATAGCCGTCATTGTTATTGTGGTGTTTTCGGGAATCAGCAAATATAATCAGTTGGTAGGTCTCGAGGAGAACGTAAACAGCCAGTGGGCTAATGTTGAAAATCAGTATCAGCGTCGTGCCGACCTGATTCCAAACTTAGTTGCAACCGTGAAAGGTTATGCAACACATGAAAGCGAAACGCTGGAAAGTGTTATTGCTGCACGGGCGCGGGCTACTCAGGTTACAGTGAATCCTGATCAGCTTACGCCGGAAAAATTACAGGAGTTTCAAGCAGCGCAGGGACAATTGAGTTCTGCGTTGGGCAAATTGTTGATGATTACTGAAAACTATCCTGACCTGAAAGCCAATCAAAATTTCAGAGATCTTCAGGTACAACTGGAAGGAACAGAAAACAGAATCTCGACCGAAAGAACTCGTTTTAATGAAATGAGTAATGGTTTTAACTCTACCATCCGTCGTTTCCCTGCAAATATAATCGCTTCCATGTTCGGTTTTGAGAAGAAAGTTTATTTCGAGGCAGAAGCCGGAAGCAATCAGGCGCCCGAAGTACAATTTTAATGACGGCGTGCCATAAGTGGCAATCTGCTTTGTTGCATCTTAACACTTCTTGCTCCCCTTTGGAAACTATCTCGGGAATTTGCATTTTAGCAAAACGCCTTTAAATAACTATTAGGAAACTTTAGTTTACATGTAAAATCGAACATGAGTACAACAAAACTTATGTATTCGACGTTTATAGAGCAATTATTGTTTACTCATGTAACTAATGTGGTTAATTTATTAATGGTTTCAAAATTCAACAAGTCAAATCATGTCTGAAAAGAAATATACAGCATCAGATAACCGGTACAGGGAGGTAGTAAGTTATCGTCATTGTGGTAAAAGCGGTCTGAAACTCCCGCTGTTGTCATTAGGTTTATGGCATAATTTCGGAGATGTAGACAGTCGTGAGGAAGCAGTACGCATGCTTCATCATGCTTTTGATCATGGCATCACCCATTTCGATCTGGCAAATAACTACGGTACGCCTTTCGGAAGTGCGGAAAGGAATTTTGGCAACATAATGAAAAACGATTTTGCCTCTTATCGTGATGAAATGATTATCAGCACCAAGGCCGGTCATGAAATGTGGCCGGGACCATACGGGGACGGAGGGTCACGTAAATACATCATGGCAAGTATCGATCAAAGTCTGAAAAGGATGCAGCTGGATTATGTGGATATTTTCTATTCACACCGCTATGACCCCAACACCCCACTCGAAGAAACTATGGGTGCCTTGTCGGACATCGTAAAGCAAGGGAAAGCTTTGTACGTAGGAATCTCTAAATATCCCGAAGACAAAGCCCGGGAAGCATACAAATTATTAAAAGAAAACGGTACTCCCTGTCTCATCTACCAAGGGAAATACAATATGCTGGCACGTGAAGTGGAATATACCGCTTTCCCTCTGGCACAAAAAAACGGCGTGGGATTTATCGGGTTTTCACCACTGGCGCAAGGTATGCTGAGTGATAAATATCTGCATGGCATACCGGAAAACTCGAGAGCAGCACTCAGTCATGGTTTTCTGCAAAAAAATCAGATTACACCTGAAATTATTGGAAAATTAAACCGGCTGAATGAAATTGCAGCCAAAAGGGGACAAACGCTGGCACAAATGGCGTTAGCCTGGTGCTTCCATCAGCCGGCAGTGAACTCAATTATCGTGGGGGCAAGTTCTGTTAAACAACTGCAGGATAACATCGATGCACTTAACAACATCGAGTTTACTTCTGAAGAATTGTGGGTCATAGGGGAAATTGCAGGATGAAATATGGTTTAATGAGAAAACTACTGAATTTAACAGGAAGTATTCTGTTTATTTTGATTATCTCAGGATGTGAAGATGATTATGTTTCTTCTATTCCGATTCGTCCAGTATATATGAGTATAAACTTGACAATTGCTCCTTATTCTACATTAAGATACGCTTCTAATCAATATTTTGTGTTTGATAAACCCAGACATAATGAAATCTCTGATAGAATAGGATATGGTGGCATATTGCTTTATGCTGGATTTGATGAAAATTATTATGCTTTTGATCTGGCGTGTCCTTATGAAGCAGATTATTCAGTTAGAATAAAACCAAATGATGTAGGACAAGCTGTTTGTGAGTCCTGTGGTTCGGTCTATGATATTAGCTATGGCATTGGCAATCCAGTAGAAGGTCCTGGTAAAGAAGCACTAAAAAGATATAAAACCTCATTACAAGGGGATTATATTTACATCACCCAAAAATGATTCTGATGTGACTGATATTAATTTTACATAAGTCATATTTTTCTGGACACAAACCTTATTTCTGACCTTGTTTTCTTACGAAACAAGGTCAGAAATAAGATTTTATTAAAACATTGAATATCTGCAAAATAAATTACTATATTGTAACGACATCATGTTTTTTACCACTTTCTTCTGTTTTGGAAGATGGAGAATACGCCAACGCCAACAACATAAACCGGATAAAACAGCGATAACAACAATACATGCAAAGCCCTTATTCTCAGCTGAAAAAAAGGCCTGATGATCATCAGAAACAGTACATCAATCAGTAATTTCAGCAGAAAAACAACTCCGAACAACAACCACAACCGGAGTTGAAAGACAGCCAACGCAGCTAACACAAGCAATAATAAATTGATTGCAGCCACAATAAAACCGGTAGCAATCGTATCTACATCTTTATATTTAGGTGATTTCGAAGTCCATCTGACACGTTGCCTGAAGAATGATTTCAGCGTTTTCTGATAACCGGTAATCACCATGGCCTGCATCGATTTCAGCACAGCCACCTTTCCTTTACGTTGTTTGATACTGTGCAACAGGAAAACATCATCACCCGAAATTTCTTCTTCATGCAAGTCGTCGGCACTATCAATCCACGCTTGTTTGGTAAAACCCATGTTAGCCGCATTACAGAAAATAGACATACTGGAACCGGCTGCACCCATTCCCGAACCAACCAGAGTTGCGAATTCAAGTTGCTGAATTTGCGTAAATAAACTTTTGCCACGATAAAACTTAACCGGAGCAATGATCAAGTCAGCCTGCTGTTGCGATTGAAAATTAACCATCGTTTCAATCCATGTTGATGACGGAACACAATCTGCATCGGTCGTAATGATAAATTCTCCTTTTGCAGCGAGTATTCCAGCCCGTTGGGCATGCTTCTTACCAAGGAGTGGCGACTGGATTATTTGTGCGTCGGTAAAGTAAATAAGAGAATCTTCCAGCACCTGTTGTGTTTGGTCTGTGGAATGATCATTCACCCAAATCAACTCGAATGACTGACAGTGTTGGCTCCTAAGCGCCTCAATCAAAGCAGGCAGATGATGCGTCTCATTCCGGCAACAAACAACAACTGAAGGTCTTTCCCGTTCAGATTGGTGTTGTATGGAAGTAAATTCAGCATCAAAAAAAGGAGTTTTAGCCCACCCCCTGACAAAAGCTACAATCAGCGCCAGGTAAGCAATCAGGATAAAAACCGAAATAATCACCGGTAAATCAAACATCAGAACATATAATTCAGATTGATATACATGCCACTATCACCATCCTGCGGGTCAAATGCCTTACCATAATCCACGGAAATCACAAAGTTTTCATTCCAGCCTATTTTCAGCCCGATACCTGCTGCGGAATGAAACTTACCCGACTCGTAATCCCGGAGCATCAGTTCTTCTTTTACAGTTGATGATAACGTATCAAACCCGGCAATTTCAATTGGTTTCAGGATAATTCCCGAGTCAAAGAAGATATTCGTTCCCAGGTAAAAATTTTGTTTGAATGCATCGAACTTCAGAAACTTATATCTGAACTCAAAATTTCCGAACGCGATGTCATTTCCGATTACCCGGTTACGCAACACACCCCGGATCGATCGTTTTCCACCAAGTCCCTGGTTATCGGCTGCAGTCAGGAAACTGGTAATCAACAAGGGTTGCGCGAAATATGGCACTTTATTTTTACCCAGAGTTGCCTGATAAGTGAGACGATAAGCCAACACCATGTCCTTCATTAGTGAGAAATACTGCCGGTGAATAAGCGCGAACTTGGAGTGAGGCATATCATTGATAAAACCCGGAGCTGTTTGAATAACCGCTTCTGTCCAGATACCCTTCGAAGCAAACGCACGTTGGTCGCGTGAATCATATTTAAATCCGGCTTTCAGATAATTGATGCTACCGCCATTAGCTTCTTCGGCTCCAATCAAACCGTATTTTACATATCGCTGATACAGAGAACCTCCTGAAACCGGAGCCAAATCGAGTTTATTTATATTAACCGAATCAATATCAAAATTATAGAAGGTATAACCACCTACCCAGCCAAAATCAGAATCTCCGAAGTTACCCTGGAAATCGGCCTTGGCACGGAACATATTACGTTCCTGACTGTAAAATAAACGTGGTTCAACCTCATCATATCGTGTCTGATAACCATTAAAACCATAAAACGGCAACATCTGATCGGTATAGTAGGTTACATCAACGGTTGTACGAATTCCCGGAAGTAATTTTTCCGTATCGTACATGACACGGTTGATACCCGTTCCTTTGGTGTAACGCGACCATTCCAGATACAACGAATGATCGTACTTCGGATAATTAGTACCATCGCCATAGTGAAACAGATTTACAATGGCCCCGTACTGAAAGCCTAAATCCGAGTCAAAAGAAACTGCGGGCAAAGCTCCAAAACCAAAACCCTTTTTCACTTTCTCCTGTGAGAGCACTGACAGGGAGAGCAATAACAAACCAAAAAATAATAATCTGCTTTTCATATTATTTATTTTTACAGTTTAAACAACAAATATCTTCAACCATATAAGTCATATAAGAAACATATAAGTTTAGAAATTATACTTTACTTGAAATCTTTTAAGTAGCAATATTAATACAGAAGAACTACTTTTATGTTCCTTATATGACTTATATGGTTCAAAGATAAAAAAAGCACACCAAAAACGGTGTGCTTCTTACTTTTATTTTTAGTTTCAGTGTCCCAGACAAGACTTACAAGTCCCGTAGTACGAGATTTCAACTGAATCCACTTTGAATTCCGGTATGGCAGGTAACTTATACATATCAGCTTTCACATCAAAAATGTCATACACCCTACCGCAATTCCGGCAATAAAAATGGGCATGTTTCGATGTGTCGGCATCATATCTTGCATTCTTATCGTCGATACTCAGTATTTGTACAGCACCTTTTTCGACGAGCAAATTCAAGGTGTTGTAGACAGTTGTTTTAGAAAGCGTCGGGATTTCCGGATTCAGGGCAACGTAAATTTCATCAACGGTAGGATGCGTAGTGTGATTCATCAGATAACCCATCACTGCAGTTCTTTGAACAGAAGGTCTGATTTGAAATTTGATCAGATGCCTGTGTACATCGCCAAAAGTTTTCATTTTGTCTCCGGAAAAATTTTTATGGATGCAAAGATAATAATTTTTCCTTCAATTATGAAAGCACATTAATTTCTTTGAGTACATCATTGGTAGCTCTTACCGCAGCTGCGCTTTTCGCAAACAAAGCCATCTCTGTTTCATCGAGCTTATAATCAATGATTTGTTCAGCTCCATCCTTACCGATAACCACCGGCACGCCAATACAGATATCATTCTGTCCGTACTCTCCATCAAGCGCAACACAGCAAGGAATAACCTTTTTCTGATCACGCAGGATAGACTCAACCAGATAAGCTGCTGCCGCACCCGGTGCATACCATGCCGAAGTTCCGAGTAAACCGGTTAGTGTTGCACCACCCACCATGGTATCAGCCACCACTTTATCCAATACTGCTTTATCAAGAATTCCGGCAACCGGACGACCTTTATAAGAAGCGAAACGAGTCAACGGAATCATGGTAGTATCACCGTGACCGCCAATCACCATACCTTCAATTTCGTTTGCGGGAGCATTCAATGCCTTGCTCAGGTAGCATTTAAAACGGGAACTGTCGAGCGCACCTCCCATACCGATTACTTTGTTCTTAGGCAATCCGGCGGTTTTGAGCGTCAGGTAAGTCATGGTATCCATCGGATTACTTACGATCACCAGAATTGCATTCGGAGAATACTTGAGGATATTTTCAGATACTGTTTTCACGATACCTGCATTCACACCGATCAATTCCTCACGAGTCATACCCGGTTTACGTGGTAAACCCGAAGTGATTACTACAACATCCGAATCTGCTGTTTTTGCATAATCGCTTGTACAGCCTGTTACAACTGTATCAAAATCCAGCAGCGTTGCGGTTTGCATGATATCAAGGGCTTTCCCTTCTGCAAAACCTTCTTTCACATCCAGCAATACGACCTGATTGGCCACTTCATTAATTGCTAGTACATTTGCACATGTTGCGCCCACATTTCCGGCGCCCACTACGGTTACTTTTGACATAAATACTTTTTTACTTGTTAATCTTATTTATACTCTTAATTAAGCGACACAAAAGTACAACATTATCTTCAATTAAAGAAAAATTTCTTTAATTATTTCACAATATTAACTTACTGCTATTTATCCTTGCACTGATTTCAAAGCCAACTTGCGAACCAACATAATGAAAAACCCTGTCAACAAAAGATTCAGCACGAGTGTCAGCACCGAGATTGCCAGTAAGGGCCCTCCTATATTATAACCAATAGCTATAAAAATGATACCGGCTCCCACTTCACCCCGGGTAAACATACCAATTGAAATGGCAAGTCGTTCTGAGAATTTCCTGTCACGATAATGTAACAAAGGATATAATTTACCTAAATTAGATAAAACAGTCACAATTACGACATGCAAACCAATTTCTCCCCAGGACATAACAGGTTGCATCATGTCACTAACAGTTCCTCCACCAGCACTTTCCAGTTGGTTCATGAAGACCGGCATGCTCATACCAACCAGAAACATAAAAATATATGAAATCAGATTCGCGGCACTGTGATCCGACTTTCTTTCATTATGTTCATTCCTGATGATCATACCCAACACAAAAGCCGGCAGTAAGACTTCGATGTGAATTCCGCTTGTAAAAACCATCTTGGATGTATGATAGATAGCTTCCGACAAAAACACCACGACAATCGCATATAAAACAATGTGATACCAGCGTTGCGGCAATTTAAATGCGTTCAACTTTTTCCAACCCAGAAACAACAATGCAAAAACAACAAAAATAACAATATGCAATTCCCATTGTAAACCTACCATCAGAATCTGCAAAGGAATCATCAACAAAATCGTATCTAAATCATCAAAAATGGCCAGAGTTTGAATTTTCTTATATATCCAACTGGATTTAAGTCCTACCGCTGCAAGCATCGTAAACAGTATTCCGGCAGATGTGGGGGCGGCAAAACGACTCAATAACAAATTATTTTTCCAGGCATCCCAATCCCAAAACAAACCTTCGGGCATCAATGTCATATAATACACCGCAACAAAAATCCAGGGTAGTGCGGCAGTCATCATCGCCACATAATAATCCAGCGAATAAGAACGCCACTTTTTCTTATCCAGATCAAATTCACGCCCCACATTGATCATGATAAACGACAGTGCAACAGACAGCGTCAGACCAGACACAAGCTTAAAGTTATCATAGTTATTCCCGAGTATATCCGGAAGCAATTGAGACAAAATCAATCCGGCAACCAAACACAGGGAGAACAGTACAATTTTCTTCATTGTTAATTAATATAATTAGAATATTTATAAATTTGAGCCACAAAAATACAAAAAAAAGAATTTTCAGGAAAGACATGAATATGTCTGCTGTATGATAATTTAAAAAAATGTATATCTTTGTGACCTATTATTTAACAAATTATCAAACAAAAAGTTAGAACTAACTCAATCAAAACGACAATTTAACTTTACCTTCTAAGAGTAACCCTTCCGGGATATTCAGAAGGATAAAATTCACAATCATGAAAAGAAACATTTTATTTTTATTATTTGCTGTTGCTTTCAGCATGATGGCACACAGCCAGGTCGACCAGATTTTAGGCAGATGGAAAACCATTGATGACGAAGATGGCTCCACAAAATCTATCGTCTATATCTTCAAAGCCACCAATGGCAAATATTATGGAAAGATTGAACATTTATTCAAGAATCCGGATAAAAAATGTACAGCATGTACAGGCGCCAACAAAGACAAACCTGTATCAGGCATGCTAATATTAAATGAGATGACTGAAAAGAACGGAACCCTAACCGGAGGAACTATTCTAGACCCCAACAACGGAAAAATCTACAAATGCAACATCAGCTATGATGCAAAGACAGGCAATCTGAGTGTCAGAGGCTCATTAGACAGAGGAGGCATTATCGGAAGAACTCAAACCTGGGTGAAAAACAAATAGCCATATAACTCTGATAATAAGACACATACAAAACAACAAACAAAACAATATAGTTAATCTATGTTAAATATAGCAAATTCAGCGAAAAACATGTTGTACAACATAAAAAAACGCTTTATATTTGCACTGTGTTTTTCATGGTATTAGATTTAAGGTTAATAAAAAGATTGGGTTGTCGTGATGACAACCCTTCTTGTTTTTACCCCCTCCCGTTTTTTATCTCCATCAAAAATTTCCGGTTAAGATCTCCAGAATCTAATTTGCAGTTACTGTATTTTTTTTTGTCTCATTTCAACATTTTTATTAATTTTGCACTTGTTTAAATAAACAAGTTACAACTAACAACGCACAACACACAAGCTATGATGAATGTTAACTCCGAGCCAATTGAAGCGTTTCCGTACACACCCCCAACAGAAGAGATTAAAGAAAAATACCGCGAGATATTCGAACTGAATCAACCCATCAAAATCCGTTTTCTAAAATTAGTATTCGACAAGCTGGTCGCTATGATCCTGCTGATATTATTTTCTCCGGCTATCATCACCCTGGTGATTTTTAATTTCATAGAGGGTATTTTGATCCCGGAAAACAAAGGTCCGCTTTTTTTCTACTATAATGCCGTCAGTCAGGGCAAAATCATCAAAAAATGGAAAGTCCGCCTGATTAAAACATCTTATATTGACAAGGAGCTTCAGGCTAAGGGTGACTGGCACGCCTATCAGAATGAATGGAAACCGGAAGCCAGAACCCACCTCGGTGCATTTGTAAAGAAATTCTATCTGGATGAAATTCCACAGTTTTACATGGTTTTAAAAGGTGACATGTCGATTGTAGGGCCCCGTCCACTGGCCATACACCACTATGAACGTGATCTGGAGCAAGGGAATGTAACACGTAAGTTGATACGTGGTGGATTACTTGGTTATGGCCACGTACGAAAAGGAACTCCTGAATTCGGGAAACCCGTTTACGAATATGAATACGTATACCGTTGCCTTCATTATTCTTCCTGGAAATTACTTTTAACCGACCTGTATGTCATCTGGAGAGGTGTCGTGGTGATGCTGAAGGGCGGAGGGCATTAAATTTAAGATCCAATTTTAATTCATACGTTTAAATTTTATTTTCAGTTGCCGTACAGAACTATCGACAAGTTAATTTACAATCATTCTGCTTGGACGAAATAATTGATTAGATTAATTCAGATTCGTTACATATTAGATAAAATTGTCGTAACAACTATGCTTCTTTTTCCCGAAGGCGTTATTACCAATGACTTAACAATTCGCTCTTCCCCTTTCGGTACATTGATAGTAACTGGTTCAGAAAGTAAGAAGTCATTTTCTGAAGGCATCCGCCCATCCAGAGAAAAATAGACTTTAGCTCCTTTAACTGATGGTTTAAAATCGACTGTATACTTCTCTGTTTGTATCGTTTTCTCTTCCGCTCCCAGAGGAGTCGGAACCCTGTAATTAAAATTATCTGCGTCAATCTCAGCGAGATGGTTTGGCAATCTATTAACAGAGAAATCCTCCCAGTTTTTTTTCTGCTCCTGAGTCCATGCAACCTCAGATAGAGCATAGAATCTCGGGAATGTTAGGTAAGCTGCTTTTTCAGGTGTTCTGGCATATTCTGTCCACACACACGCCTGAATACCCTTGATATATTTTTGTTGCTCCGATGTCAATTCGGAAGAAGATACAGGATTATAAGCATATACTTTCTCTAAAGGAATTACTCTGTGTATAGTTAATGGTTCCTGATCTGACGTGCTTTCAGGATAATCAAAATACAGGTATGTATTGGGGGTCATAATCACATCATGATGCTGTTGGGCAGCAGCTATTCCTCCACTTACACCTCTCCAGCTCATTAAAGTTGCATTAGGCGCTATCCCTCCTTCGAGTATTTCATCCCAACCGATAATCTGTCTACCTTTCTTATTCAAATATTTTTCAACTCTTTCTATGAAATATGACTGAAGTTCATCTTCATTTTTGAGTTTATTTTTCTTCATCCTCTTCTGACAATCTGAACATTGTTTCCAATAATCTTTTTTACATTCATCACCGCCAATATGAATATATTCGCTTGGAAAAATCTCAATCACTTCGTCCAGTACTTTTTCCAGGAAGCCAAATGTTTCTTCTTTTCCCGCACAAAATGCATTATTGTGAACACCCCAGTATTCAGCAACTTTAAAGCTGTCGGGAGCACTTTCACATGCCAGATGAGGGTATGAGGCCAGAGCGGCAGTAGCATGTCCGGGCATTTCCACTTCAGGAATAACAGTGATGTATTTAGATGCTGCATACGCTACAACTTCACGCATTTCTTCTTTTGAATAATAGCCTCCATACTTTAACCCATCAAATCTTCTTGGTTTTTCTCTAAAATGGCCAATTAATGTTTGATCACGATATGCACCTGTTTCCATTAAATTTGGATAGGCATCGATTTCTATTCTCCAGCCCTGGTCTCCCGTAAGATGCCAGTGAAAAGTATTGAGTTTATATTGAGCCATCATATCCAGGTATTTTTTTATAAATTCAACCGGAAATATATGTCGTCCAACATCTAACTGCAAACCTCTATAGCTGAACCTTGGATAGTCTTCAATTTCAAGAAAACCAAGTTGTTCTTTTTGACACGGAACTGTCAGCAATTGAGACAAAGATTGTAGCCCATAAAAAATTCCGGACTCAGTTGACGCTATTATTTGTATTCCTTTGTCATTTACTGTAAGCCTGTAACCTTCGGACGGAATTGATACAGACGGATCTATTTGTAAATATAGAATTACACCATACTTATCTCTATAAAGATTATTCTTATCATTATTATATGGCTTAATAATGGCTTCAGCTAACGAAACCAGATTGGCTGATGCAAAACCAATAGTTCTCAATTTTATATCCTTCATTTCGACAACACCATCTTGCTGACTAAACTTAACAGGCATTGGGATTATCATCGAGTTTGTTTCTGACTTAATGTCAAATGTACTTAAAAAAAGTAGTATGCAATTTAATATGATTACTTTCACAGAAGTTTTATAATTCATTCGCTTTATAATTAATATGATTATATTCTTAGCTCAATAAGTCTCTATTTATCAACTCAAAACACTTTCAAAACTTGCACTTGTCCTTCTGATATTACACGAATTAATCTTGAACCTTCGGGTATGCTGATTTCAAATGTAGTTGGAACAACTGTTTTTAAAAGAACTCCATTGAAATTATAAAATTGAAGTGTAGTTTTGACCGGATCTGCTTTAAATTTTAATTTCCCTTGCGTAATATACGCCAAAGAATTGACTGCCAAAGAATTGAAAACAGAAGTAAAATCTTTTTCATAATATACCATTTCAAATGCCTCAAAAGCTATCGGTGATGTTGTATTCCAATATAATCTAAGTTGCACCGGCTCTTTAATGTTTAAATTTAACAGAAAATCTTCATACTCTTTTCGAATTCTCACATCTCCTGCACTAAAGGCCCCATTTAAACCTTGAGAAACAGCAGGGACCCATTCACCATTTTGAAATTTCTGAAGTTTAATATTGCGTATACCATTGGGAGAGAAACCCTTTATCCGTAACGACTGAACTCCCCCGGTTTCAGGGAAACAAAAAACTGAAGGTGTATTTGTATCCGCATTAGTAATTAACACCTTTTTGTCCATATCATTATAAATACCACTAAGCGTGGTAAACATATTTTGAATACTACACCTTTCTACTTCGATGAATGTGTTAGTTGTTGGATTTTTAAGAATATTCTGATCATACCAGTCTGCAAAGTTAATCAACATGGAAGAACTTCTTGGATCTCCCAAGTAGTAGGAGGAAAAGACAAATGTTAAAGAACCAGTTACAACTTTATTGATAAATCTTACAGCTAATCTTTTATGTGTGTCAGGTGTGTTTTCTTTCCATGAATCTTCTATAAGTTCATAAGGTTCTCCTTTCGAGTCAATTCTCACATATAATTTACGGTTCCCATCTGTAAATTCGATGGTATTATCATCTTTTTTTATCCAAAAAGCCTTAAACGTAAGTGCTGATTCGAAATACTGTGCTGACTCGTATTCAAATTCGTCTTTTACAACAAAAGTAATTGTATCATTTCTTTCATATGTAAAGGTTCTGATTGCTTTCAATAAATCATTTTTAGGATAAGCGCCTTTTAAATCCATTACGACTTCTTCTTTTGCATCTGTTTGCAATTTATGAAGCACTATTCCTTTGTATGCTTCACCATCTTTTTGATATACACCTCCAAACACAGGCAATGGATGTCCATACGAACCATTGGTTTTATATTTAGTATACCGTTCACTCCCAAAAGAGTCGGCATAGTAACTTTTTGGTCCCCCCAAATCACCGTTCATAAACACGTCATTGACAACAATTGAATATGAGCCCACATCATTATGATTATGAAACTCTCCATTATTGTTTCCTTTTACAGATACGCCTAATTGATTGTTATTAGCACCAGGCCGGAACACATACACATCAACAGTTTCAAAACCCGATCGAAGGTCATAATTTACACTTGAATTATCCGGAATCAAATCGTCTACAGAATTTGGAAATATTTTCATCAATTCAATATCAAAATCCGGTGTCGTATAGTTTAATTCAAAATCCGGGACTCCTCTTCTGCCTGTAATTCTTCCCAGATAGGTGAGGATATTCAAATCCTCTGTCGTTCCCAACTGGCAATCAGCAATGGAAGGATAAATATTATTCATAATTTCAATATTCTTCCCATACATTGCAATTGCCTTTACTTTTGGATCTTTTGACAAAAGATCAACCTGACCATTTGTGTTTTGATAAAGTATTTCACGTAAAGAGATGAAATTAATAAAACCATAATTAAAATATGCCAATCCTTCAGTACAATAGCCATCGCTTGTAAACCCTTCGAGGGTATTTTGACCGTAGTATTCAGCCAGAGAAGCAAAATATGCTCTTTCATCCACATCCTGTATACCCGCCAGCGCCGCTCTTGTAACTCCGGATACACATACCCCATTCCAATTGTCAATACGAAAATAGGGACTATAAACATTATTTTCCCCTGATTGAATGATCGGATTAAACACTTTCTCATACATACGGGAAATAACCAGAGATCTCACATATTCAGATAGTTCTGTGCCAAGAAAGTATAACACCTGGGCATAATCACGTGCTCTGTTTGCCGCATTCAGATCAACAGTATATTTTCTCCCTGAAAGATTATCCAGGTTCTGGTCATGAGCAGGTAATGTCCATGACGGCTCTCCCGAAAGATCAAGCAAGACTTCCTCAATCTTTGAAATGTATTTTCCCTTGTTTTCCAAACATTCAGCCCAAACAAGCGGAACAAGCCTTTTTCTTCGATTCCATAACATGGCTTCACCGACACTGCGATTACCTGTTCGAAGAATATCAGTATAAGCTAACGAATCAAATGGAGGTATAGCTTCAATCAGATATTGATCCGCAAGTGCGATAACCTCAGTCATATTTGCTTTTGACTTTATCGATTCCCAAGCGGGCCTGTCATTAATGGGGTAACCATACCCTTTTGGTTGGAGAGGCAGCATTTTTTTAATTTCTGCAATTCTTGCTGCTTTCTTTTCAGAAAAAGGATATAAGCGTTGTACCTGAGCATTAACAACAGGTGTTGAAACAACAAAAAAAAGAAAAAATATTACCGTACCAACTTGCCTCATCAGAATTAATCTTTTTAAATCGTAAATAGATATAATTAGTTATTCTTTTCTAAGTAAAGTAGTATTTGTTTAGCTGTTTTCATCATAGCTCCAGCACCATATACTTCTGTCATATTACTCGTTACTTGTTGCGGATCGGCACCGACAGGTTGCACCCATCCCAGCATACCGTCGGGTTGTACTGCATTCACAATAGCATTCCACCCTTTTATTGCATGTGAAATATATTCATCCTTATCTAAGATTCCATTGTTAATGCCCCACCATAAGCAATAACTAAAAAAAGCTGTTGAACTCGTTTCGGGCACCGGATAAGAATCGGGGTCAAGCAAACTTGCATGCCAAAAGCCTTCTTCATCTTGAAGAGGAGTTATTCGCTGCATCATTGTTTTAAATAAATTGACATATGCCGCTTTAGGACTATAATGATCAGGCAACTCTTGTATTATTTGAGCTAAACCTGCCACTACCCAGGCGTTCCCTCTGCCCCAAAACACTTTTTCTCCATTCTTTTCCCTCTTTTCGAATTGATTCGAATCGCGATAGAAGAGCTTTTCTTCCTGATCAAAAAGATGATCATAAGACGCCCAAAATTCATTATTCATAAAATCAATTAAGTTAGGGTTGACTGAGTAAGAGGCAAATGCTGCAAACACAGGCGGCGCCATATACAAAGCGTCACACCATGACCAACGCTCTTTGTAACCTTTCTCTCCCATATATAAACTACCTTGTGATGGATTGTTGACAATATATTCCAATCGTGCTAAAGTCGGCTCAATAATTTTCTTATTCTTTCTTTTCTCATATAATGTTCTATACATTAACGACACAATCAAATCATCAGCAAAATAAATGCTATAACGGTTCGGACACGTCTGCCATTTATTACGATCGGCAATCTCTTCATACCAACTTATTAATGTATCATCTTGAATATACTCCGACCACTCAGCTAAGGCTGCCAGAAAAACTCCATTTTCCCAACTTAAATCACCCACAGATTTCCAAAACCGTTGCTCATTCATACGCGGGTAAGCTTCAATTTGCCATTTTACCACAGTATCCACAACGGATATAATTTTATCTCTATCCAGTTGTTTAATGTTGTAACGCTGTGCCTTCATTTGTTGAATAGAACACAAAGTAATAAAAAACATTAAGATCGAAGATACTTTCATTTATATATATTTTACTAATTCAGAATTACAAACCAATATGTTCCTTTGAGTTCTCTATTATATATAATTGCTCTCTTCTGAAATCCGGATTATATACCCATTTAACACTATCTTCATACAATACACCTTGACTTTCAACTTTTGCTATAATGCTATTTTCACCTTCAAGTAATGCAACATCCTCAAATATATAATGAACCGGGGTTGTCCCTTGTTTAAAGTCCTCCAATATATTATCATTTACAATAAGAGTCGGCTTCCCTAAGTTAGAATATACTGTTACCTGAGTTTTTTTATTTTGCCTTTCCTGTACTCTTCTTTGGGTAATATAAAGCACCGGTTCTTTGCTCCAGTTCGCTTTGTACCAGTAAAATGGATCCTTTTTTATTTTTCGGTCAAAAGTAACCAGTCCTTTCATATTTCTTGCTGGGACTCCTCCTTGATACGACACAGGTGTGGCAAAATCAAATGTATTCCAAACATATGAGGCTAAAAGATATGGACTATTTTTAATATATCCCCATTGCAACTCATGAAACTTTGTTGCAAATGTTTCATTATAATTCTTAGTCGGGCCACAACAGTCCCCCACATCACCAACTTCTTCCTGCTGTTGATCCACATTAGCTTCAGCGCCATACTCAGCAAGCATCATTTTATATCCGGGATATTTATTCTGAACATCCTCAATCCAATTTTGCATATCTTGAATTTTCTTTTCATACCAACCGAAGTAACGATTAATACCCAAGACATCGGCATTCATGTTTACCGGGTGTCCCGGATCTCCATATCCATTAACAGATACAGTGTATCTATCAGGATCTTCTGTTTTTGCCAGGTCATGCAATTCGCTGGTTAATGCACTTGTATAAGTCGTCGGTTCATATACTTCATTGTGTAATCCCCAGATAAATATTGACGGGTGATTAAAGTTTTGCCTTATCAACTCAACAAGTTGCTGTTTGGCATTCCCTGACTCATGAGTACTTACTCTGTTTACAAATGGTATCTCAGCCCACACCAGAAACCCAATACTATCACATTTACTGTAAAAATACTCTGATTGTTGATAGTGAGCCAACCTTATAGTAGTTGCTCCAAGTTCCTTTATAATTTCGAGATCAGTGTCGTGATGCTTGTTCTCTAACGCACTACCCAGCTTCCACCAATCCTGATGTCGACACACACCATACATGGGGACTTTTTTACCATTCAAATACATTCCATCCTCTGCTCTCAATTCGAAATGTCTTATGCCAAGTGGTTGTGTTACCTCGTCTATCACTTCGCCATGCTTAATCAACCGAGTCACAACTTTATATAGATAAGGATCTTCTAACCCTTGCCATAACCTGGGGTTTTTTATTTTAATTAACTGCGTATACGACTGTCTACCTTGTGGAGACACAACGATTTTAGAAGTTTTACCACTTTTTATTTTTTTTCCATCCGACTCATACACATTACTTTCCAGGGTAAGCTCTTCACTATTATGTCTTATATTTTCAACTTTTACCGTTAACTGTATTTCGGCTAATTTATCTGATATTTCATTTTGTTTTATATAGATTCCGTGCGATGCATGATCTGTAACTGATATATTTGTTTTTTCTGTTATTATCAATTGAACCGGTCTGTAGATTCCTCCATATACTCCAAATAGCGTGTGGTTTATCGGTATAACATCAGGTCTGGATTTATTACTTACTTTCACAATAATCTCATTTTTTTTATCGGTTTTTAGTAAATCCGAGATTTCTATTGCGAATGCAGAATATCCACCCTCATGTTTGCCAGCAAAGTTTCTGTTAACATATACATCTGCAACAGAAGCAACTCCTTCGAAACGAAGAAAAACTCTTTTATCTTTTATAGATGGATCACCATAATACTCTTTCTTGTAAAGAGCCTCGCCTTCATAAAATACATTTTGATAATGCTGCATATCATACGCATTCCAGGTGTGAGGAATCTTTATTTTCTGCCATCTTTCTTTTGAGTCGATTTCATTCAAAACGATATCTTCGGAAAAGGCTCCTCGTTTGAAACTCCAACCATCATTAAACGAATAGGAGTCCCTTGCTGATATTAAATTTACAGAAAAAAGAAGAAAAACTGAAATGGAAAAAAGTATTTGTTTCATTTGTGAAAAATATAGAGTTTACATATGTCTATCATGCTGGATTATGAGACGTGATAAACTGATGCAAAACTATATTTTTAAGCATTTGCATGCTTGTCCATTTCGTTATTTGTTTTGTTCAAATCATTTTTTACTCTGTTTTTTGACACAAACTGTGATGGAGTGTCACCAAACTCCTTTTTAAATACCCTTGTAAAATACGATTGACTTTCTATCCCGACTGCATCCATAACCTCCCGGATAGAAATATCTGATTCAATAAGCATTCGGGCTGCTTTTCGCAGTCTGTAACTTAACACAAACTCAACAATTGATTTTCCGGTAATTGATTTAATTTTAGAATACAACTTACTTCGACTCATTGACAACTCTGCAGCTACTACATGAACATTCATTTCCGGCTGGTCAATATTGGCTTCTATTGTATCTACAAAACTTTTAAGGAATTTATTATCTTCCTGATTCAGGGTCAACTCACTGTAATCTGCAAAATAATTCTTTGCGTAATGGTCTTTTAATTGTTGTAATCGATTAAATACATTGTTTATTGTAACCAGTAGTAGCTCCATATTAACAGGTTTTTCAAGATATGCATCAGCACCGGAACTAGTTCCTTCAATTTTGCTTTCAACTCCAGATTTAGCTGTCAACAACAATACCGGTATATGTGAAAAATTCATATCATTTTTTATCTCCCTACAGAGTGTTACGCCATCCTTTTCCGGCATCATTATATCGCTAACTACAAGATTAATCTCCATATCACGTAAAATTGTTGAAGCCACGACTCCATTTGACGCCTCAATCACAATATAATCAGCACTTAAGAAGTTGGCAATTAACCTTCTTAAATCCTCGTTGTCTTCTACGAGTAAGATCCGTTTTTTTTCTCTGAGAAAAATATTATCTGTGGTTAAGTTATTACATACTTTAGGTTCTACCTCTCCAATGTCTTGCTCATCAGAATGCATTTCATCTAGTGTAGGTTTTGTATTTTCTTCAATATCACTATACTCATTATAAATATTACTCCTTGAGAACGACACAACGATATCAGTACCAACACCCTCCTCACTGTATACAGTAAGTGATGCTTTATGTAACAAAACGAGATTTTTCACAAGCGCTAATCCGATTCCTGTCCCCATACTTTCTGAATTAATTCCCGTATCAATTTTATAGAAACGTTCAAAGATATTCGACAATTCACTCTGATGTACACCTTTTCCGTTATCACGTATAACAAAGCAGAAAGAATCATTTATTATTCCGTTCTCAATCGTGTAACTATTCTTATAAGGTGACCTGAAATCTTGTGTGTGATTATGAGTTTCAACAGAAACTTTACCTCCTGAATGTGAATACTTAAAAGCATTATTTAATAAATTAATAATTATACGCTCACATTCATGGCGTGCAAAATACAGCTTCTCGGGGAGTTCTTCATCACACATCACCTGGAAATCAACATTATTTTTATTTGCAAACTCTTTAAAGTCAAAAGAGATTGATTTTATGAAATGATTAAAATTCTCTGATTTAATTTTGAGAGGCAATTTCCCGCTTTCTATTTTCCTGAACAACATTAACTCATTAATGAGATTCAACAGTCTCATTGAATTGTTATTCAATATATTGAAATAATACTCCTGTAACCCTTTATTTCGAAGTGTATCTATTGTTGCAGTAATCAAAGACAGTGGAGTTTTCAGATCATGAGAGATATTGGTAAAGAATCGCAGTTGAGATTGGTGAACCTCTTCTTGCTTTTGTTTTTCAAGGTTTTCTTTAAACAGAGCTAATTCTAATTTTCTTTATTTCATATAAGCCCTCAAAACAACTTAAACAATACAACCAAAAAA
>JARKQF010000278.1 GCA_029973975.1 Paludibacter sp. | reverse complement strand
TCCGAAGAGATGAAATATGAAGATATTTCCGATATATTGGGAACGTCGGTGGGAGCGCTCAAAGCCTCTTACCATCATGCGGTAAAAAAAATTGAAAAATTTTTAAGTGAACCCCATTAAACTTTTATCGATTCTTTAAGTCTATTCAACAGAGCAGCGCAAAAATAAGAGGTATGGATACAAAAATTAACAAATTAAAAGAAATAGACAAGACTAAAAATCCTTTTAAAGTTCCCGAAAATTATTTCGCGCAATTCAATGAAGAAATAATGAATCGCCTGCCGGAAAAGGAGATTATAGTTCCAGAGCCGGTCTCAATGTGGGACAGAGCCAAGCCATGGGTCTACCTGGCTGCTATGTTCGTCGGGCTTTACATCACCATTAATTTTTTGGTAAAAACTCCCGGAAGCGGCAGTACAACTGAGGATCAGCTTGCTAATCAACAGATGCTCTCCACCTCACCCGGTAATGTGGAAAGCTATTGGTCTACCGTACAGATAACCGAAGAGGAATTCTATCAATATCTCGAAGAGCAGTTGATTGATGACAGCTATTTCGATTACATGTATCATCAGTATTATTTGAACTGAAACTATCATACATCATTTAAAAACAAATTTTGTAATGAGAAGAAGTATTTTTTTGCTTTTGTGCGCAATTATACTGCCTGCCAACTTTTTAATTCTCTCTGCTCAAACTTCACAGAACAGGAAAATGAATATGGCAGATTATGAGAAAAGGAAAAAAGAGTATGTGACGAAAGAGGCAGGTCTTACACAGGAGGAAGCGGGTAAATATTTTCCCCTTAGTAATGAATTGACGCAAAAGAAGTTTAGGCTGCATAGAAACCATCGTGATAAAGTACAGCGGATCAAGGATAACAGTAATATATCCGACGAAGAGTACAGGAGAATGCTGGAAGACGATGTAGATGTCAAACTCAAAGAGGCGGAACTTGATAAAGAATATTCTGCCAAATTCGAAAAGGTACTCTCACCCGAAAAATTGTTCAAAGCCCAGCAGGCCGAGAGAGATTTTATTCAGCGCGAAGTAACGAATTTCAGAAACGAAGGGAGAGGCAATAGTAGACGATAAAACGGTTCAATCCGTTTTTTGTGGGATTTGTATTAAAGTATATTCCTCTCAGGGACAAAAAACAGAAAAGAGACTGACTCGCAATTGCGGGATAGTCTCTTCTTTTTTGTGGAGCTGGAGGGAGTCGAACCCTCGTCCAAACGAGGAAGCAATCTGCTTTCTACATGCTTAGCTTCATTTTGATTGTCGGGAAGGAGCGCGACTGAAGCCACCATACTCCATCCTTATCTTCTTAATTTCGGAAAGGCGCCGAAGCCTCGCCTATCCTATCTCCGATTTACCTGCACCACCTGGTCGGAACGCTTCGAAGCCACAGCTTCCGGGTGATGTCTTGTTCTGCCACCTGGTGGCGGAATTAAGCGATTGATCTACTATACTTCGATCACGCAGCAAGAGCGTAATTGTTATTGCCAGTTAATTGTTTGACGTTTGAGATTAAAGTGCAAACCGACAACGCACTGCATGCTTACAAACCTCTTCTACCCGCTGTCAAAACCGGTCAACCCCGAGTATTCTGTAACTAACTAAAAGCCAAAAGGAAACGGGCTGTTTTTTAATCCGTGGGTGACGAAATAGTGACAAAATAAGTTTTTTTAACTATATTTACCCGTTCCTTTGATGCAAAGTTAGTACATAATATTTAAACTGCAAAATATCAATTTCAGACCATCGGGATTTAGGGTATTTGCCCGGATGATTTTACCCCGAAAATGCCCTGAAACTGCCGATAATTTACGCTAAATGCGTATAAGTTGTACGCTTTTACCGTTGTTTTGTTTTGTATCCTAGCAATACCAATAAAAAAACCGACCCTTTCGGGTCGGCTCTAAAAATTATCATTTGATCAGGCTTATTACCGAATAATCTTTTCAATTAATCGCATCGCTGAATCTATTTTTTCGGTAATTATTTTGGCAAGGCTTTCCAGCCTATAGAATGCATCCGATACCTTGACAGCGTCGTCCAAATCCTCACTTTCGGCGTATAAATTTGAGAGGTCGGAGATAGCCATCGCCACGTTTTTGACCTGCTGCAGATCGGTATCGACGTCGCCCAATTCTTCCCCTAAATCGGATTGGGATTTTATTTCACTCTCCAATAAATTGATTTTATCTCTTTTTTCTAATAGCTCCATCTGATATTTGACGGTCTCTGTCTGGGCGCGGATTGATGTCATCATATTTTCACTGGCGGAGTTCATGGCGCTCTCAATGTTCTTCCATATATCCCAATCCTCGCTGACAAGCATTTTAGACGGTTCTTCGGAACACTTCACCCCTTCTCTCCATCTGGTAGTCTCCGTTTCCTTTTTGATCCGTTCGTTGGCCTTCTCAACGATCTCGATAAAGAAATCGTTAATACTCCTTTCCAGATCCGAGGATGTTTGCCCTTTCGTTGTTGTTTCTGTACTCATAATTGTTTTGTTTTAAATAGTTTCATAAAATCGAGTTTTAAACTTGTCCAGTCTCTTGATTAGTATATCCGCGTTCCCACTTCGCCCCCAATGCCCGGTAGTGGCATAATCCCGACATATTCTCATCAATTGGACAAATGCTATGTCCGCACCATCCGGTGCGCTTAAAGGAGCCGCAATCTCTTCCTGTACATTGTTCGCAATAGCCATTAACTGCTGTCTTTGTTTCAAGCTTAATGATTTACCCATAGTTGTAAAATTTTTAAATTGTTGTTTAATAGTTAGTTTAAATCTGTTTGATAGATACGATTTCGTTTGCCTCGTACTTTGTTACAATTCCCACCGCCTCCAAGTGGAGGTCTTCAATGCTTTTCACTTCCGGCGCAAGCCCCGGTATCCAAAGGAAGAGAAAACATCCCTCCGGTTGGATCCCTTGGAATAATCCTCTTCGGATGTGTTCTTGCGTCTTAATTTCTACAATGCGGAGAGGGGTGTGCCCTTCCGCCCATTTTTCGATCAGTTCTTTTGTCATAAGCCAATGGTTTTTACAATTGTTACTTGAGTCCACTTTAAAAATTCGCGGACAGTTTATTTACTAAAAAATATCACGTACAAGGTTCAAATAACCCGTTATCAGGAGAAAAAATCGTATCTTGTAGGAAAACTAAGCGCTAGCGATTATGTTCAGAAAGACCGATA
>JARKQF010000274.1 GCA_029973975.1 Paludibacter sp. | reverse complement strand
ACAACACAACAACAAATAATTCCTCTCATAATTCGATTTGCTGTACGTAAGGGCTAAATTATAGAGTAAATCGAATAGAATTCTTAGGGATCAATCCTATGCAGATGCCAGAAATGCTCGATAATGTGAATAAAACTGTCAAGGACGACTTGACTGTTTCGATAAATAAAGGCGACAAGCTGTCCATTGCGGCTGCCTGTTTTTCCATATATGCGTACCAGGCCCTGAAGAAACAGCTTGATGGCATCGATGAGTTGCGTTTTATTTTCACCTCACCGACTTTCCTGCATGAGAAGGCTCCCAGGGAAAAACGAGAGTTCTACATCCCTCGCCTCAATCGTGAGCGTTCACTCTACGGCACGGAATTTGAAGTGAAGCTGCGTAATGAATTGACACAAAAGGCAATCGCCCGCGAGTGTTCCGACTGGATTCGGAAGAAGGTAAAGTTCCGTTCCAACCTCACAGGCGGGAACATCAGCGGGTTTATGAATGTAGAAGGAAATGAATGCACGACTTATATGCCGCTTCACGGTTTTACGACCTCTGACATTGGTTGCGAACGCGGAAACAATATCATTAATCCGGTTAATAAGATGTTTGCGCCGCTCTCCGGCGAGTATATCCGTATGTTTAATCAGATTTGGAACGATAAAAGTTTGATGCAAGATGTAACCGAGCAAGTCATCAACGGTATCACTGCGGCTTATAACGAAAACGCACCAGAGTTTATTTACTTTGTGGCAATATACAATATTTTTAATGAATTCCTGGAGGATATCTCAGAGGATGTTTTGCCTAATGAGGCGACGGGATTTAAAGAAAGTAAAATCTGGAATATACTATACGCTTTCCAGAAGGATGCCGTACTTGCGATCATTAATAAACTTGAATCCTATAACGGATGTATCCTTGCAGATAGCGTAGGGCTTGGCAAAACATTTACCGCCCTTGCTGTCATAAAGTATTTTGAAAATCGCAACCGCTCCGTGCTTGTTTTATGCCCAAAAAAGTTGTCGGATAACTGGAATACCTATAAAGACAATTATGTGAACAATCCAATCGCCACCGACCGCTTACGATATGATGTGCTATTTCATACGGATCTTTCAAGGGATCGCGGAAAATCCAACGGACTTGATTTGGACAGGCTTAACTGGGGCAATTATGACCTTGTCGTAATCGATGAATCCCACAATTTCAGAAACGGCGGTGAGGTATATGGAGAAGACCGCCGCGATAATCGATACCTTCGTTTGATGAACCGTGTAATACGCACGGGTGTTAAGACGAGGGTTTTGATGCTTTCGGCTACCCCAGTCAACAACCGTTTTACCGATCTTCGCCATCAGCTTGAACTTGCTTACGAGGGTAACCCGAACCTTATCAATGAAAAACTCGGCATAAAGCGCACAATTGATGAAATTTTCAGAAGCGCCCAGACGCAATTTAACCAGTGGAACAAGCGGGAAGAGGACGAAAGAACTACGACCTCGCTATTGAAATCGCTTGACTTTGACTTTTTTGAAGTGTTGGACAGCGTGACCATCGCCCGCTCCCGTAAACATATCCAAAAATACTACAATATGAAGGAGATTGGTTCATTTCCCGAACGATTAAAACCCATCTCTTTGCGACCACGCCTGACCGATTTAAAAAGCGCAATCAACTACAGCGAAATTTACGATCAGCTAATGAAATTGAATCTCTTGGTGTATATTCCCACCAATTACATATTCCCAAGCATGTTGCATAAATATGTCGATACCTCCCGCAACATCAACCGCGCAGGGCGTGAGATGGGCATACGCCGTTTGATGAGTATCAACCTGCTGAAACGCCTCGAAAGCTCCATAGAGTCCTTTCGACTCACTGTCGGGCGGGTTATGCAATTAATCGATAGCACAATTGCTGAAATAGATGCCTTCACAAACGGCGGCTGTTCGGTGATCGATGGATTGGAAATCGCAGAGGACGCTGACTTCGATGATGATGATCGCAATACGGAGTATTTTGCCGCCGAACACAGCATCAAGATTGACCTTGGCGACATGGACTATAAAACATGGCGGGACAGGCTTGCAGAAGACAGCGAGGAGCTTGCATTGCTGAAAATGTTGATTGATGATATCACGCCAGATCACGACACAAAACTCCAGACGCTTTTTGGACTTATCGAAGACAAACTGACGAACCCGATTAATGAGGGCAACCGAAAGATCCTGATATTCTCAGCGTTCTCAGATACTGCAACGTATCTGTATCGCCATGTCAGCTCATTTGTAAAGTCTAAATTTGGACTCGATACGGCGATGGTTACTGGAAGTGTTGATGGCAGAACCACAATTAAAGGACAGCGGGCTTCTATGAACGAGGTGCTGACCTTGTTCTCCCCGATTTCAAAGGACAAAAACCTGTTGATGCCCAACAACACCTCGGATATATCCGTGCTGATTGCTACGGATTGCATTTCGGAAGGACAGAACCTGCAAGAGTGCGATTATTGTGTCAATTATGATATTCACTGGAACCCCGTCCGAATCATTCAGCGTTTCGGGCGGATTGACCGTATCGGCAGCCGCAATGAGGTAATTCAACTGGTGAACTTCTGGCCGGATGTGGATTTGGACGAATACCTCTACCTTAAAGGCAGAGTGGAAACAAGGATGCGGATTTCTGTCATGACTGCAACCGGTGACGACGACCTGATCAACGCCGAGGAAAAAGGCGACCTTGAATACCGCAAAGCGCAACTCAAACGACTCCAAGAGGAAGTTGTAGATATTGAAGATATGCAGTCAGGCATCTCCATTATGGATTTAGGGTTGAACGAGTTTCGGCTCGATCTGCTTGAATATGTTAAAAATAACGGAGACATGGATAAAGCTCCTTTTGGGCTTCATGCGGTTGTCCCCGCTTCAAAGGACTGTTCGCCGGGAATTGTGTTCGTGTTGAAGAATCGCAACAACAGCGTGAACATTGATATGCAGAACCGCCTCCACCCGTTTTACATGGTGTACATTGGAAAGGACGGTGAAGTCATTTGCGACCATCTTTCCCCAAAGGAACTGCTTGACAAGTTCCGCTCTCTTTGCAAGGGCAAAACCGAACCAATGATGGAAGTCTGCCAGGAATTCAATATAGAGACGAAAGACGGACGGGATATGCGCGGCGTGTCCACGTTATTATCGGATGCAATCAACTCAATCATTAAAGAAAAAGAGGAAAGCGATATCGACAGTCTTTTTAGTCCGGGCGGTACCTCCGCACTCAATAATAATATCAGCGGGCTGGATGATTTTGAATTGATTTGTTTCCTTGTGGTGAGGTGACGTGATGTTGGGATTACCCCGCTCTACGGAAGTGAATCGCCGTGTGGCAAAAGAGAAACTCTATCAAAACGCAGCGCTTACGTCCCAGACGCGGGAGATGATCAAGGACCAGATCGTGTCAGTTTTCTGGCGAAACAAGCTTGCAGATAGCACGATGGCGATCAGTGCAGGCGAAACAGTTGCGGAAATTCAGATATTTGAAATTCAGCTGCGCCAGCGGGAACTCGACAAGCGTGTTCTACCCGCTATTGCTAAGGCAATACCCTATAAAATCCTGTTTATCCTCGTGTTCGGCGACGAGGCGCAAGCGTGGATTGAAGCGGCTGGCGTGTTCTACAACACCGACTGGCGGCCGCTTGACGGTTTTACGTTGAGGTTTGAGGGGTTGAATCTGGATGCGGTGTATGAAAACTTGGCGCGGCAGATATCGGGTGGTCGACTCGAAACGGACGGCGACATTGAAGAAGCCGTAGACCGCGATAAACAGCGGCAGAAACTCGAAAGGGATATTGCCACTTTGGAAAAGAAACTACTGCGCGAAAAGCAGTTTAATAAACAGGTTGAGTTGAACGGCGAGTTGAAGCGGAAGCGAGCTGAATTGGAGGGAACAAAGTGAGTAGTTATTTCTCATTATTAATGGATAAAAAATTAGACGAAGCAGAAGCGTACAGAAAATCGAACATCCCATCAAAATTAATAAAGTTCTTTTCGTTAACTGATGACAGCAGTTTAAACGATGTTAAATTTTCGACACTCAACAACCAGAAGTTATGGTTTGCTACTCCGAAAATATTAAACGACCCTTATGAGTTCCAATGTATGTACGTTGATAGAAAAAAGTTGAAAGAATATGACTATCCCGACGATGTTATTGATTCTTTTGAAACTATGTTAAGTAATCAAAATACAAGCTGGGCGTTGGTTTCATTGAGTGGAAACACATTTGACTGCCTTCCGATGTGGGCCTATTATACCAATAATTATCATGGTTATTGCGTAGAATATGATGTTTTGAAGCCTGATGCGATATTAAAAGTGGGGTATGAACCGCAAAGAATACCAACTGCCTCAATCGTCACTAACTTTTACTCCGAATTCAGAAAAATGGTGGAAAGCAAACAGGCTACAAATGACGAAGTAGAATTTTATGCTACATTATTTAAACAACAATTTTTCTTGAAACACAAATCCTGGGAACACGAAGACGAATACCGCATTATTTACCCCATTAGCGGAGCAAACGGTTTGCTCGTTGATATTGCTAATGTAGGACTTAAAACAAGCAAAATCGTCGCTGGGCTTAACTGCTCTGATGAAAATAAAAAACGTCTAAATGAAATATCAAACGTTTTAGGTTGCGGGGATATATCAATTTCTAAAATAAGCGGCGAAAAATACACTTTATTGGAGGATATGGGCGATGAATAAACCAAAATTTGAAACACCGAATCTCACCGCTGAGAATGTGGCGAAGATAGCCGAACTTTTTCCCGGCGTGGTTACCGAGGGCAAGGTTAATATTGACCTGCTGCGTTCCATGCTCGGCGAGGAGGTGTTCACCGACGAAGCCTACGAGTTCACCTGGGTGGGAAAGCGTGCCGCGATTGCTGAGGCAGGCCGCCCCATACGCAAGACGCTCCGCCCGGTTGTCGAGGATGAAATCACCCCTACGGGCGTGGATAGTACGGGCAAGCCCTATTGCAGCAGTGGTAGTAAAGACTGGGACACGACCGAGAATCTCTATATTGAGGGCGACAACCTCGACGTGCTGAAACTCTTACAGGAGAGCTATCTCGGGAGGGTGAAGATGATATATATAGATCCACCTTATAACACGGGGATTGATAGCTTTGTTTATAACGATGATAATGGCATGGATTTGGAAGAATACGATGATAGTATTGAAGTCTATGACGATGAAGGCAACATAAATTTTCGTGCCAATCTGAAATCAAATCCACGTTTTCATTCAGGTTGGTGTAGCATGATGTACCCTCGCCTTGTATTAGCACGTAATGTTTTAGCCGATAATGGGGTAATTTTCATTTCAATTAACGATGGTGAAGTTGCACAGTTGCGTAAAATGTGCGAAGAGATATTTGGTGAATCTAATTTTGTTGCTGATTTAATATGGGCAAACAAAGAGGGCGGTGGAAGTTCGGACAGTAAACTTTTTAGAATTAAACATGAGCATATATTGTGTTTTTCTAAAAATATTATCAATGTGGAAATAAACGGAGTGCCTGTAAACAACGAGGATAGGTATAAATCACAAGATGAATATGTGAAAACCCGTGGTAAATACTACTTGCAAAAACTTGGTATGGGTACCATCCAGTATTCAGCTTCATTGGATTACCCCATAACCACTCCTGACGGTACAAATGTGATGCCCGCCGATAACAATAATGGTCGTAAGGCTTGTTGGCGGTGGTCAAAACAAAAATATGAATGGGGTGTAGCCAACGGGTTTATTGAGATAAAAAAAGATAGCAGTGGCGTTTGGACCGTTTACAGCAAGCAATACTTGAATTGCGATAACGAGGGAAATCTTATCAATCGTACTCAGCGACCTATGGGTATAATTGATGAATTTTCAAGCACCCAAGCCTCAAAAATGCTTGAGAATATGGGTCTCGGCTCAATTTTTAGTTATTCGAAACCAGTAGATTTAATGAAATATCTCATTAGCCGTATGGATATGTCTGATGAATATATCATCGATTTCTTCTCCGGCTCCGCTACTACCGCCCACGCCGTTATGCAACTGAACGCCGAGGACGGTGGTAAGCGCAAGTTTATTATGGTGCAGTTGCCCGAAGTCTGTGCCGAAGGTACGGAAGCGGCGAAAGCAGGATATAAAAACATCTGCGAAATCGGCAAAGAACGCATCCGTCGTGCCGGGGATAAAATCAAAGCTGAAGCGGGATTGACTGCGCAAAATCTCGATACTGGCTTCCGTGTACTCAAACTCGATGATACCAATATGAACGACGTGTACTACGCGGCAGGCGACTACACGCAGGACATAATTATGCAAATGGAAAGCAATATCAAGCCCGACCGCACGGATATGGACTTGCTCTATGGCTGCCTGCTCGACTGGGGCTTACCTCTCTCCATGCCCCATAGCCACGAAAAGATAGACGGTTTTACCGTCCACACCTACAACGACGGCGATTTGATAGCCTGCTTCGAGGAGCGCATCAGCGAAAAGGCAATCCGTGAGATAGCAAGCCGCAAACCCCTGCGTGCTGTATTCCGCGACAGCAGCTTTTCCAGTTCACCTGAAAAAATCAATGTGTTTGAAATCTTCAAGCTGCTTGCACCCAACACGAATGTGAGGGTGATATGATGAAAAATAAAGTAGAATACGGAGGTGCTGGCAAATGAAGCTAAAATTCCGGCATCAGCCTTTTCAGGCAGACGCAGCAAAAGCGGTCTGCGATGTGTTCGCAGGTCAGCCGTTTCGCACCCCAACATATATGATAGATTCCGGCTTGGGACAGCTTTCCCTATCCCAAACACAGGATTTTACGGGCTTCAGCAATGCACCTATTGTTGTTTCTGATGAAAAAATACTGGAGCATATACGCACCATTCAACGGCAAGGGGGTATAAAACCGTCCGATTCGCTTGATGGTCGCTTCAATCTGACCATAGAGATGGAAACAGGTGTCGGCAAAACCTATACATATATCAAGACCATGTACGAGCTTAACAAGCGGTATGGCTGGAGCAAATTTATCATCGTTGTGCCAAGCGTAGCTATTCGTGAGGGTGTTTATAAATCCTTCCAAATGACGGAGGAGCATTTTGCCGAGGATTACGGCAAGAAAATCCGCTACTTTATTTATAATTCCTCGCAGCTCACTGAGATTGACCGGTTCGCTTCTGATAGTGCAATTAACGTGATGATCATCAACAGCCAAGCGTTTAATGCAAGGGGCAAGGACGCCCGGCGTATTTATATGAAGCTTGATGAGTTTCGCTCTCGCCGTCCGATTGATATCATTGCAAAAACAAACCCGATATTGATCATCGATGAGCCACAGTCGGTGGAAGGTAAGGCTACCAAAGAGCGATTGAAAGAGTTCGCTCCACTTGTCACCCTTCGTTATTCTGCGACCCACAAAGCTGACAGTATGTACAACATGATTTACCGCTTGGATGCGATCGAAGCCTACAACAAACGGCTCGTAAAAAAGATTGCCGTCAAGGGTATTTCGGTTTCCGGTAGCACCGCTACTGAAGGCTATGTATATGTGCAGAGCATAAACCTTTCAAAAGGCAACCCCACAGCGACAATCGAATTTGACAAAAAGAATAAGACCGGATTCAGTCCAAAAACACGGGTAGTAACCGAAGGTTATAGCCTGTTCGATAACTCCGGAGAGCTTGCCGAATATAAGGACGGCTATACCGTTTTGCGAATTGACGGCAGAGATTCTTCCGTTGAATTTACAAACGGTAAGAAGCTGTTTGCCGGGGATGTTATCGGTGCGGTTAGTGAGGATCAGTTGCGCCGTATTCAGATACGGGAAACCATCCTGTCCCATATCGAGCGGGAGCGGCAGTTATTTGCCAAAGGCGTGAAGGTTTTATCGCTTTTCTTTATTGATGAAGTGGCGAAGTACAAGCAGTATGACGCTTCAGGCAACGCACAAGGCGGCACCTATGCTGAGATTTTCGAGGAGGAGTACAAAGCCATTGTCGGCAGTATGCAGCTTGCCTTAACTGACACGACGGAGTATCTTGCGTATCTTGACGGTATTGAGGTCGATCGGACACATGCTGGTTACTTTTCAATCGATAAGAAAAGTGGTCGTATAGTAGACAGCAAACTCGGAGATAAAAAAGAACGCACCTCCGACGATGCGGATGCTTATGATCTGATCATGAAGGACAAGGAACGCCTGCTTGACCGCCGCGAGCCTGTGCGGTTTATCTTTTCCCACTCTGCGCTTCGTGAGGGCTGGGATAACCCGAATGTGTTTCAGATTTGTACTTTGAAGCAGAGCGGCAGCGATATCCGCAAACGTCAGGAAGTCGGGCGCGGGCTGCGCCTTGCTGTCAATCAAGGCGGCGAACGGATGGATGAAACCCTCCTATCCCGCGAGGAAGTCCACAATATCAACGTACTGACGGTTATCGCAAACGAAAGCTATGACAGTTTCGCCAGGGGATTGCAAAGTGAAATTGCCGAAGCGGTCGCTGACCGTCCGCGTAAGGTGGAAGCAAAGCTGTTCATTGAAAAATTTGGAGAGGATACAGCCCTTGTAATCTACGAGAGCTTGATACAAAACGGTTATGTGAAGCGAGGCGAACTAACTGAGAAATATTACGAGGATAAGAAAAACGGCACGATCGAAGTACCTGAAGAAGCCGCTGACCATGTCACCGAAGTCATCGCTGTGCTGGATTCCGTTTACGACCCGAATGCCAATAAGCCTGAAAATGCCCGCAAAAACACCGTCGAGGTTACGCTGGATAAAGGGAAATTGGATAGCAAGGCGTTTCGAGAATTATGGTCACGCATTAACCACAAAAGCTACTATGTCGTAGGCTTTGATGAAGATGAATTGGTAGAGAAGGCTATAAAAGAATTGAATGCAAAATTGCGTGTTTCAAAGATTTACTTCAAGGTTGAAACGGGTGAACAGGCAAAGTACATTGACTCTAAGGAACAGCTTGAATCCGGAGAAGCCTTTGTTCGAAAGGATATGATACGCGAAGAAGCACCTGCTTTCATGACGATGAAGGCAAGTTCATCCGTCCATTACGATCTGGTTGGAAAAATCGTAGCAGAAACGGGACTAACCCGAAAAGCCGTGACAAAAATTCTGGTCGGTCTCGAAAAAATCATCTTTGACCAGTTCGGTGGCAATCCTGAAGAGTTTATTATCCGCGCTTCCAACATTATCAACGAGCAGAAAGCTACGGCAATTATCGAACACATAACCTACAATAAGCTGACCGCCGCTTTTGGTACTGATATATTCACCGAACCCGATCTCAAAAAAGGTAGCCTTGGTGTGAACGCCGTGGAAGCTAAGCGCCATCTATACGATTATGTTATTTATGATTCTACGAACGAGCGTAATTTTGCTTCTGAGTTAGAAGCGCACAGCCAGGAAGTTGAGGTCTATGTCAAGTTGCCACGCGGATTCTATATCAACACCCCTGTGGGCAAGTATAACCCCGACTGGGCGATTGCGTTCTATGAAGGGAAAGTAAAGCACATTTATTTCGTCGCTGAAACGAAAGGTGATATGTCTTCGATGGAATTTCGTAAAATCGAGGATGCTAAAAAACACTGCGCAAGTGAGCATTTCCGTGCCATCAGCGGTGATAACGTGAAATACGATATAGTCGACAGCTATGACAGGTTGTGGGAGCTGGTACAGGGATAAAAATCGTCTGATGAGCGATTCGAAATGTGAGCAGGAAAATAAGTCCTTCCACTCGCATTTCGATTCGCTCCTTGATAATTGACTTCAATACTTCTCTTAAGTATAATGGTGGGGGATAAGGGAGTAGTTAACACAAAACGAATTGTGTAATAAAGTCAACATACTGATACTATTTACAGCGGTTCGAATGGTTGGTCTATATTTCGAATTTCTGTAATATTTATCTGGCTTTATTTTAAATAATGAGACTTATCTGCAGAAAAAGACTGCAGATAAGTCTTTTTAATGGAAATTATTTCGATAAGAAACCAGCGATTCAAAATTTCTCTTTATTCAAAAAGCACGTCCATATTTCGAATTGCTGATCAAAAACAAAGAGAATTGAAAATGAGTTTAATTGAGTTATTTATTCTTGCAATAGGTTTGTCGATGGATGCATTTGCAGTCGCTATTTGTAAGGGACTGGCTTTAAAGTCAATAACATTTAAAAAAGCAGGCACTGTAGGTTTATATTTTGGAGTCTTTCAAGCTGGAATGCCTTTAATAGGGTATGGTTTAGGTGCCCAATTTCAGGATAAGATAACAGCTTTTGATCATTGGATTGCTTTCTTTCTGCTTGGGTTAATTGGTTTTAATATGATTAAAGAATCACATAACAATGGATGTGAAGTTTCAACTTCACAGGAGTCATGTGAAAATGCAGATGCTTCATTAAATTTTCGAACGATGTCTGTTTTGGCAATAGCAACAAGCATCGATGCATTGGCTGTGGGCGTTTCTTTTGCATTTTTAAAAATTGATGTATTACCTGCAGTTTTATTTATTGGGATCATAACCTTTACGTTATCAGTGATCGGTGTGTTGATTGGCAATATTTTCGGATTAAAATACAAATCCAAGGCAGAATTGACAGGCGGAATCATACTCATGTCGATTGGATTGAAGATCCTATTGGATCATACAAATATTCTTCTTGTTCAGTAATTCGGAATTTTCACTTATCTTTCTGATTTTAAGATTAATAATGTAGTTGTTACCCAAAGCGCAACTACTACATTTGATTTTCTCCTGAGTTTCTCACTTTTTGAAACGAAGTCCCTTTTTACTCTCAAATTTGGAGGTTTCAGGGCACTAAATCGAGATACTCAGTGGTACATACATGGCAATTTGTCATTGCGAGGAGGGTATAAACCCGACGAAGCAATCTCTATTCGGGTGGCACATTTTACTCAATACAGCGTGGAGATTGCCACGCCCCTGCGGGGCTCGCAATGATAAAAGTTGTTTGGCTCGCAATGACAGAGTCCACAACTTATGATTTCCAATTTTTTTATTACTGGTTATTTTTTCGAAACCTTTTTAAAAAAGCGGTTGAATAAGACAGGGTTTCTGTTGTACAAACATCCACACAATGACCGCAGCCAACACATCGCAGCGAAGGGACCGGTTCTCCCTTTAACGCTTGGATTTTTATATCAATGGCCATTGGACATGCGATATTGCATTGATTGCAACCAATGCATTTGGTTTGATTGGTAATGATTTTCTGCCCGGCGAATTTCCCGAAAATTCCCAAAAGCGTGCCGAGCGGACAATAATAGCAATATCCTCTGCCCGTAAAAACGATCCAGAAAAACATCATCATCAATAATTCGGCGCTCAGATATTTGTAATTCTCCAGCTTACCGATCAGAAGGTAGTCTTTAAATACAGTTACACCCAACAATAAGAGAATCCAATAAGCTGTAAAAAATAATGCAAGGATTAACATAATCCACTTGAGGATCGTTAAAAACCTGACTGTTCTGGGCTGAACTTTTTTCTTTTTGCCGATCAAAGGAAAAGCGGGTGCAAAAACTTCAGAAGCAAAACCGTTGAAAAGGCATAGCGTTGAACATTGCCAGCGTCTGCCAAATAAAAACGTCCCGATCACCACAATTCCGCTTACCACCAGATAAAATACCAGCGCAGCACTGATCCCCGTCAGTCCCCATAGCGGAAATCTGCTGGCATAAAACGATGAATTCTCAAATAATAACTGTAATGGTGCCGTAGTCCAGGGCAAAGGCATCGCAAAAAAATACAGCTCATTATTACTTAGGATCAACGGAGTGACGATATGAACAACCAGGGCTGCGATGATAAATCCGATCAAATTTCGTTTTACCATGCGCGTCCGTTTTGTTCGTTTAACGATTCGGATGGTCAGAATACTGGCTGTAATGATCAAAATCGTTTTAATCCAGTTTTCATAAAAGTGCCAGGCCGATGTAATAAATTTCGCAACAGGTTCCGGTGCGGTCTTTACATAACTATAATTTAATCCTGCAAGAATAATACATAAAATAATATACAGCCAAAGAATTATTTTAAGAAATAATACGTCTTTATTTTTTTTTATTGGACATTCGATAACTCCCTGGTAAGTAAGGTTGAGATAACTATCATACGAACATCATAACGTTTTTTGAATCATATCAGTAAATTGGAATTTGCAAAGACTTTTTGAAAAAAGATCGGAATTTGTTGTTGTTTTATTTTGGAGCTTTGCTCCAAAGTAAAACAACAACAAACAATCCTCTCAAAATTGAAAAATACAGGGAAACAACCGCTGGGATAAACAGATCCTATTATCAAAAAAAAAGAGCATTCTAAGACAAGCAGTAATTTGAAATATCAACTAACATTTCGAATAAAGAAAGAGAGTGTGTTGTTCTTATGGTTTTGCGTTTCACGCAAAACCATAAGAACAACACAGAATTCTTTTCATATTTCGAATTACTGGATGACAAGTGGATAAGCCACGATGTGTTATTCTTTTGAACGGGAGGTGCAATATGTATGCTTGGAGAGCAATCCAAAATGTTTTGGACTATATTGAAGGAAATTTGTCAGAGGATTTAAAAACTGAGACGCTTGCCCATGCAGCTGCATTATCTCCATACTATTTTCAACGATTGTTTGGGCGACTGGTAAAAAAACCGGTTAATGAATATGTGAAGCTGCGCAGGTTGGAAAAAGCTGCGGAAGAACTGAAGGATGAAGCGAGACGAATCCTTGATATCGCGTTGGATTGCGGTTTTTCGGATCATGCCAATTTCACGCGTGCGTTCAAGGACGCATATGGTATTACGCCAGAAGAATACCGAGCTCACCCTGTTGTGCTCAATCATTTCATAAAACCCGATTTGCTGCTCAAGTATGCCATTGTCGATGAAGATATTCCTTTCATCACAGATGACATGGTGGTTGAGGTGACTCGGCGAAAGCTGAATGAACCATGCATATTTATCGGAATGGAAGGCGAAGTCCCTGTAACAGAATTGGCAGGCGGCAAGACTACCGGCGTCTCTACAGCTGGAATGATTTGGGATGAATTTCACCGGCAGAAACCAAATATTCCGCAATTATTTCCAGACGGAAAAGAACTGGGTGTTTTCTACCATGGAGATGCCCGCGAAGGCTGCTGTACCTATATGGTTGGAGCTGAAGCCAGTGAAGCTGAGGCGGCAGAGGATTATGTTACTTTTACGCTTCCAGACGGCGATTATGTCGTATGTAGCTTTGAAGCGGATAATTTTACTGAACTTATCGGATCGGCGATTTTCAAGGCTTCCTCGTTCATGCAAAACTGGATAAAACAGCACAATTTACGTTGTGGAAAATTCTCTGCTGAGATCTATTATGATCATAATCCGGAAACAAGCTATATGGAGTTATGGCTGCCATTGAGCCCGTCGTCGCAGAATTTGCCAGAAACAAAAGAGAAATGGAACAAAGCCAATGGCTTGCAGAAGCCATCGATGGCACAATTATGCGATTATGTGAATAATCCATTGTTGGAAGACTTGTGCAGCCACATGGAGGCGGAATATCAAAGTAAACCGATGTTGGAGTACAGCCGATGTTCCATGCAGTTTGGATGGAATGTCAAATATAAAAAAGCTGGACGTACGCTATGTGCGCTGTATCCGATGGAGGGATATTATATCGCACTCGTTGTGATTGGTGATCGTGAGAGGTTCGAAACCGAATCGATGCTTCCTTTTTTCACGACCTACACACAGCAGCTTTGGCTTGAAACGAAAACCGGTATGGGTCAAAAGTGGCTCATGATTCATGTAACAGATCATATGATATTGGAAGATGTCAAGCAATTAATCGCAATCCGACGAAATAAAAAGAAGAAATAATCTGAAAGGAGCTGTTCCATGCCAATCCTTGATTATAAGCAAAAGGGACAGATATTAACTATTACAACAATGACGATGATCGTCCTGCTGCTGAAAAGCTTACTCATATTATTATACTGATTATATCGTCGTAAACGGAAGGAAAATTAGTACGCAATATCCTGTCAGTGATTCTATTTATGACAAAAAAATTTTTTTCTTTTTACGCTTTGCACAAAAACACCACAACAAACTTTCTCTGTTTATTTGAAATAAAGTCCATACTTCATTCGCTGTCTATTAATTGATTCGATATAATGGTTTAGAATTCGAATTATCATCAGCAATTCGTTATATGGGAAGGATTCTTTGTTGTTGTGCTGTTTTTGCGTTTTGCGCAAAAACAGC
>JARKQF010000273.1 GCA_029973975.1 Paludibacter sp. | reverse complement strand
TTATCGTATTGATAAATTAAAAATTATATCTCGAATCTGATTATTACTAACGTTTAAAAATTACATCATTATGAAAACAAAATCTTTACTTTTTGTTCTGGCACTGGCCACATGTTTTACACTTTCTGCCGCCACTATCACAGTTACCAACGGGAATGCTTCAGGGGAAGGTTCATTTGCCCAGGCTTATACCGATGCTGTTGCCGGCGACGTCATCAATTTTAATTTTGATGGCACAGAAATTTCTCTCGCTGGAGCTGTTGTGATGAAAGGCATTACCATCAATGGATTAAATGCTTTCAATGGACAAAAAATGATTCTGAAACAAACCACAGTTTCACAAGCTTTCTTTACTTTAGCCAGTGGAATTACCGGGACGTTTCAAAACTTAGTGTTTGATGGTACCGGCATACTTGGAAATACAGCGATTACAGCAGCTAACGGTTCTACCCTGAACATTGAAAATTGTGTTTTCAAAAACATCAATGCCCAGGCAAACAACGGAGGTGCAGCCCGTATCCAGGGAGTAGCAAACATTTCCGGTTCTTTATTTGAAAACAATACTGCCAGTGGGGGTTACGGTGGCGGAGCTTTGTGTATTTACAATGCTGCCAGTGTAACTATTGACAAATGTAGTTTCACCGGCAATACGGTTAACATAAACGGGACTAATAAAAACGGCGGTGGAGCAATTGTTGCGAGAGCTACTGTCGCAACAGCCTGTAATGTTACGATCACCAATTCCACATTTGCAAATAATGTATCTGCATTAACCGGAGGTGCACTGTTATCAACAGTACAAAGCTCATCAGCTTTTACTACCAACGTAAAAGCAATCAATTGCACTTTTACCGGTAATCAGGGAGACGGTGCAATCAGTGTATTAACTACTGCCAACGGTTTTGCCAATGCATATCTGGTAAATTCTATCGTGATAAACAATGTGAATGCCGCTACTGATGCTTATTCCGACTTATTGGAAACAAAAGGAAGCAATGAAGCATCTGTTGTTACAATTGAACCGCACAATGTTATTTACTCGGTAGTTTCCGGAACAGTGGTAACTGCCGGTCGTAACTGTATCCAGGTTGCCGACCCTGCTACTGCGAATATCTTCAAAACACTGGAAACTTTTGCCACCGACAAAAAACGTCCGGCATTAACCGAAACTTCAGGACACAAAGTGGCTGAAATCAGCGCAACCAGTATCGCACTGAACGCCGGCGTGGCAACGCTTACAGGCTATACTATCCCGACAGTCGATCAGCTTGGTGTTACCCGTCCGGCTACTCCTGCTATCGGTGCTGTGGAATATGACTTTACCAACAGCATCATCCCGAATCAGGATAATCAGTCGGTTAAAATAAAGATGGAAAACAGAACGGTTTCTTTCAGTGGTTTGTCGGGCGAACAACAAATCAAAGTTTATGGTTTAGCTGGCAATCTGCTTCACAAAGGATTAATTAATAACAATGAAAATCTCTCCCTGGGTCATTTGAGTGCTAATTTAGTAGTTATAAGAGTTCAGGATAAGAGTTTCAAAGTACTGCTGAAATAAATTAAATTTTAACCATATAAGTCATCTAAGAAAACATAAGTGTGTCAACTTACAAACACCTCTTTTATGACTTATATGGTTAAACAAAAATTAATATTACGATAT
>JARKQF010000262.1 GCA_029973975.1 Paludibacter sp. | reverse complement strand
GGAGCAACTCGAGCACTGGATGTGCCCAATTTACTATCGTAGAGATGCCTACACATCTCTACATTTTTCGTGGCTGTTGGGTAACATTTTTATTTGATTCTTCGATCCCCGCAAAGTAACATTTTCTTTTGATACACACCGAACCAGAGATAAACAGCAAAGATGTAGCAGGAATCAACAGTAACACTACGCCATAAATCTTCAACAACGATGTACCACTTTCGGATGCGGTAAAAACGGATTACCCTTCTGGCAGACAAAAAAACAGCCAGGAGGAACCATGTCAGAAAGAAGGCTGAAACTTATGGAAATACGGGAATTGATCCGGCACATCCGGGAAGGTCGAAGTGACCGGCAAATAGCAAAAGATCTGGAAATAGATCGGCGAACGGTAAAAAGATACCGGGAATGGGGAAAAGAGCAGGGATATCTGGAAGGGGAACTGCCCAATCATGAAAGTCTGCTCAAAGCATTGGATTACACTATGCCAGAAAAAACACCACCTCAAAACAGATCAAGAGCGGACCCATTTCGAGCCAGGATCGAAGAATTACTGAAAGAGAAGGTCAAAGTAACAGCGATTTATGACCGGCTGAAAGATCAAGGATATGCGGGAAGTTACATGTCAGTTCTACGACTGGCGCGAAAAATAGAACCGAAAGAGGTGGAGACTTTCACACGTAAAGAATGCCAGCCCGGGGAAGAAGCGGAGATCGATTTTGGATATGTCGGCATGATGCGGGACGGAGAAGGTAATTTCCGCAAAACCTGGGCATTTGTCATGGTATTGGGCTGGAGCCGGTATGCCTATGTGGAATTTGTATTCAACCAGAAAGTGGAAACCTGGCTGCGCTGTCACCGCAATGCGTTGGAATTTTTTGGAGGAGTGCCGCGGCGGTGTGTGATCGACAATCTGAAAAGCGGGATTACCCAGGCAATTTGGGATGATCCGCAGGTACAAATGGCCTATCGGGAATGTGCTGAACACTATGGGTTCCTGATCCTGCCCTGCCGCCCGGCGACTCCTGAACACAAAGGCAAGGTGGAAGGCGGAGTGAGTTATGTTCAGGGACGATTTATGGGTGGAAGAGGGCTGATGAGCCTGGTACAGGGCAACCGGGAAGTACGCAAATGGTGTGAAGAAGAAGCCGGGATGCGCGTACACGGCACCACCAAAGAACAGCCGCGCCGCCGATTTGAAGAAATTGAAAAAAAACGATTGAAGACACTCCCGGTGGCCCCTTATGATCTGGCGATCTGGAAAAAGAGCAAACTGCATCGAGACTGTCATGTTGTTTTTGATGGGTCTTACTATTCAGCGCCATTCCGTTTAGTCGGGCAAAGCCTGTGGGTGTGTGCGGGTACACGACAGGTGCGTATCTTCAACGGGAAATACGAACTGGTGGCCACCCATGAGCGGGCCACCCAACCGGGAACACGCCGGACACATCGCGACCATTATCCCCCGGAAAAGCTGCCCGGCCTTGAGCGCACTCGCGAAAGTTGCCTGGCTCAAGCAGAGGACCAGGGATTGGCAGTTCAAAAGGCAGTGGAGCAAATCTTGGCCGACCCTGTAGTGGACCGCATCCACCAGGCGGGCAGATTGCTGCGCCTGAGTGAAAAATATGGGAGCAAACGGCTGAATGATGCCTGCCAGCGGGCTCTGGACTACGGCGACCCAGCCTACAAGACGATAAAAGGGATCTTGAAGCACAATTTAGATCAGGAAGATCCTCCTATCGCGGTTCAAATACCACCCGCATGCACTTTTTTGCGTCCAACCTCTGAACTGGTGGGCGGTTTAGCGGAGGTGCCATCATGGAATTGAAATCCCAGCTTTCCAACCAACTCCGCCAGCTGCGTATGTCCGGGGTGATGGAAACCCTCGAAGCACGCAATCGCCAGGCGATTGACGGCCAGTGGTCTTACATGGATTTTCTTTCCCGTCTCTTGGAAGATGAAACCGAACGCCGCGCTCAAAAGCAGTTAAGCATGCGCCTGCGCCGCAGCACTCTCAACACCACAAAAACCATTGAAGGTTTTGACTTCCAATTTAATCCCAATCTCAACCGCCAGCAAATTTTACAATTAGCCTCTTGTGAATATTTACGCCAGCACCGTAATTTGCTCATCTGCGGCCCAAGCGGGGTTAGAAAAACGCACCTGGCCCAGGCGCTTGGACAGGAAGCTGTGCGGCAGGGCTTGGATGTGCTTTTTGTGAGCGTCCAGAAAATGCTCCAGCACCTCAACGGCGGTCGCGCTGATGGTTCCTGGGAACGCAGGCTGGGTAATTATCTACGCCCCGATTTGCTCATCCTGGATGATTTTGGCCTCAAACCCATTCAGAAACCGGGCCCTGAAGATCTGTATGATGTGATTAACGAGCGCTACGAACGTGGCAGTATTTTACTCACCAGCAACCGCGCTCCTAACGAATGGCCTGATCTGTTCTTGGATCCTCTTCTGGCTTCGGCCGAGTTGGATCGCTTGCTGGATCGTGCAGAGGTCATCATTATCCGCGGAACTTCATTCCGCGCACAGAACAGGGCACGCCTGTTGGAGGAGGCACCTATGACCTAAAACCACACTGACAATTGAACCACCTTGCATTCTTACCCACCGTGAAAGTGGTACATCGTTGCTGATGATTCGGTGGCGTAGTGTTGCTGAAGATGGGTGGTACATTTACGTGTGTATATTGACAGTTCTGACAGTAGATGCAAATAAAATTCTTTTTGATGCACAACAAGCAACTGTTGATCTCCTTCGTGATGCGGGAATTATTGGAAATAAACCTCAGATAGGTCGTGTTGAAAATAGTTATCCAATTCATTTATTTGATGAAATTGAACACTAATATAAGGGAGAAGTTATATGCTGAAAGGTATTTCACCACTAATCCAACCCGATTTGCTCAAAATACTTGCTGAAATGGGCCATGGAGATGAAATTGTAATAGGGGATGCGAATTTTCCGGCTGCATCTTTAGGTAAGCGTTGTATTCGATGCGATGGACATAAAGTTTGTGATATCCTTGTTGCAATATTATCTTTATTTCCTCTTGATACATTTGTTGAAAATCCTGTGACTTTGATGAAAGTTGTTCCCGGTAGTATAGAAGGCGAACCTCCGATTTGGAATGATTTCAAAAAGGTTATTGAAGAGTATGAACCAGGGAAGAAAATTGGTTTTGTGGAGCGCTTTGATTTCTATGAGCGAAGTAGAAATGCATATGCAACAATACAAACCGGAGAAACTGCACTCTATGCATGTATTATATTAAAAAAATGAGTCATTTGTGAATAAAAGAAAATGTTTATGAATTTTGCAATAGAATAATCCCGCCAACAAAAGCTTAGAACGATGCTTGTCCATTTGAAATCTTTTTGGAAAATCGCAAACCAGCACTTATTTCGTCTAATGTATTGGAAGATGAGGGATTTGAGCCATCGATCAATGAGTCAGTCATTCAGCAAATTGAAGAATAGGAAGAGACAGAAGGGATAAAGACATCGCTTTATAAAGAAAAGCCGATACTCGTAAAAAGTACTTGATCTTTTTCTCGAAAACAAGAATTCCAGTTGGAGATCAAATCATGATGAAAAAGTGAAAGTGGCGTCCAGCCTTTCCAAAGGTGAGACGCCACTATATTATTCCAAAGGGGGATTATTCTTTATTCTCCAATGATAGAAATTTTTATTACACGTTCTCTAGCCCGAATCTGATCCCAGTCAATAAAATATATATGGCCAAAATCTCCAAGATCCAACACCCCATTCTCTATAATAACAGTTTCAGATCGACCGAAAATACTTGATCGTAAATGAGCATCTGTATTAAGACAAGCAATTGGCTCATCTCCGACTGATTTACTAAATTCAATATGTTCTGGTCCAGGGTGCAGATATTGTGACTGATATCGACAAGTTGGGATTATTTTTTCCATAACCGTACATAAATCTTGTTGAAGATTTTCTAGTCCCAAATATGTTTTATCATGAGAACATTCCTGAATAATCACTGAACAGGTAGTATGGTGAGAATAAATAGTGCAGATTCCATTCATTGTTTTTGATTGCAAAAATATTTTTTTTACATCTTCGGTTATATCGTGAAATGTTGGGTGTCCACCAACAGATAAAACTGATAAAGATTCGTTGATCACTTTCATAATTCTCTCCTATAAAATTTCAAATACATCGTTTATTGTATTCATCCTCATATTGAGCGAATAAATCACGATAAATATTTTTGTTTTTTCCTGGGAGATACAATTTTTGCTTTTCTTGTAAACCAAAAGCACAGTATGATGAATAGTAATCCGGAAATTTACCACAACCAACTGCAGCAATCATTGCTGCTCCCATGGGTGCCATGTCAGAGAAATTTGATATTATAATAGGTTTCTCCATAATATCGCAAACTATCTGCATCCAATTTCGATTTCTTGTCGCTCCTCCCAAGCCAAAAATGTTATTTATACGAATACCTTGTTTTTCTAATCGCTTTATTGAAATATTTATTTCATAGGCTAATCCTTCCAGTACTGAACGTATTATATGTTTTCGATTATGAATGAAATCCAATCCGATAAAAGCTCCTTTGACTTTTTCATTCCAAGTTGGATATGCAGTACCTGCGAGTTGAGGAAAAAAGAACAACCCCTCAGCTCCGGGGGATATACTTATTGCAGCATCAACAATCTCATCATAAGAAACTTTTTCATATTGTTCTTTTTCGTAAAGGATATTGTTTTTTAGCCATTTCAAAGCTGATCCACCCGCAGGTATAAAGGTATAACTTGTAAAAAAATCAGAAACAACATGTTTCATAATAGATGGAAAAGAGCTAGTTTCAAATTCTGGTTTTTCAGTAACTGCCATCATCACCCAGGATGTTCCAGTTGAAAACATTGCGTCACCCGGTTTTAGCACTCCAGCACTAATAGCGGAACAAAATTGATCTTGAGCGCCTAAATAGATTTTCACGTTTTCGTTCAATCCCATTTTTTCAGCTGTATCTTTTCTGATTGTTCCAATAAATGATCCTGGAGGTAAAAGTTTTCCGAGCTGTCTTTCAGAAATTCCTGCGATATTCAACAAATCAGGATCCCATTTACCCAAATGAATATTCAATAATTGCGAATTCCCTGCACTGTTTAGATCGGTATAATATTCACCTGTCAATAATTTTGTTACACAGTCCGATACGCTCAAATAATGTGTATATTTTTTTTCTCCAGGATTGTTAGTTATACGATAAATCTGTATGAAATTCAGAGATGCACCTAATCTCCAACCTGTTTTTTTATAAAAATAGTTTATTCCATATTGATCAAGTAATTTTTCAGCTTCTTTTCCGCAACGAGAATCTTGCCAAGTAATAGCAGGTCCATATGTCTGTTTATTCTCGTTATATGGAACCATTGTTCCGCTTTGTACTGAAATCGATAATGACTCTATCATGTTTGGATTTTCGATCTTGGATACGCAATCTCGAACAGTTTCAATAATTACATTCAAAATGTCTTCAATATTTTGCTCCACATGGTTAGGCGCAGGGAAAAAACAATCATACCCCTTGTAGCTATATTGAACTATATCTCCTTTGTCATCTACAATGATGGATTTAGTACCCGTCGTTCCTACATCAATTCCAATAAACATAGACTTACTCCATCAAAAAGAGAGTTGGAAAAACTTTTCCAAGCTCTAAACTATTGGTTTTATAATGAGCGAATGAAACTATTGTTAATAATCTTTTACACCGCCAAATATCTTCTACATAATACTTTATTGGACATCTGGCGGTGCAGAATGTAAAATGATTTTACAAATTATCAGCGATTGGTTTAAGATATTCAATAGAATATTTCATTCCCTCAAGTACATCATCATCGGTAGTTTCAAAGGCAGGTGAAAACTCAAGATATAATATCTTGTCTTCTGTGCCAGTTGAAGATAATACATCTTGGATCATTTCCCTGGTAACTATTCCCTCGGTATGCCGAAAATCCCAATGTCTATCTAACATTCCATCAGTTTGTTGTAAATGCATATTTCCAAGATATGGTTTCAACGTTGTTAGCCATATTTTTAAATCAGCTTTGTCTTTAAGTAATGGTTTAAACAATGCATGTCCCCAATCAACAAATAACAACACAGGAATATCAGTCTTCCCATTCAAATCTTTCATCATCCGGAGTGAGCTATCTGGATCATTAGGAAATTCAGTAAAAAGAGGCGTTGCTTCGACTTCAATATCTTGTAACCCTTTTCTTTTTCCATAAGCGGCTAAGTCAATCAATCTTTCAATTGTTTCCTGATAGATTAATTCTCTTTTTTCTGGATCATACGCATCTTTGTGCGTCATTCCACCAAGTGCAAGTCCATAAGCCGTTCCCCCTAATTCGACAGTTGCATCTATTGATCGTTTTCTGAATGTCGATGAAATGTCCCTAATGGTTTTTGAATAACCAAGAAATTGGGGAAATGTATAATCTGCCATTCCACCAAAAACCGAATCAAAACAAAGTCCTTTCTCCTCAAAGGCGTCACGATAATCATGACATATTTTGTTACGGGTATCTTCAGGCCACCATGGATCAATAAAATCAAAATTCAATTGAAAATGATTGACTTTTAATTCAGAACAGACCGATGCTAATTCTTTTGGTTCTTGCCAACGTTTAACAGCAAAGGATAGATTCACTCCTAAAATCATAATTATCACCTCTAAATAATCGAAAACTACATTTTATTTAGGTCAATCGCCTTTTGCGATTTTCTAATGAATAAAGCATTATCTCTGTTCGATTTAGTAAGTACTGCAACATATAAAGTTTCAATTATTGTCAGATCTGCCATACGTTCGGCAACAATGTCTTTGCCAACGGTAAAATCCTCAGTAGAAATAAAAAGATTAATATCAATGTATTTCAATAATGGGGATTTACTACTTTTTGTAATTGCTATTGTAGTAGCTCCTCCAACCTTGGCAACCTTCATTGCTTTTACGATGGTTTCAGATGCACCAGAATAAGAGACTGCTATTGCGATATCATGCTCGCCTAGCATACTTGCTGTGCTCAATTGCATCATCACATCGCTATGGGCTGATCCTCCGATTCCTAATCTATTGAATTTCATATGTCCGAGCAGACCGGTTGCATAAGCATCTCCAACACCAAAAAAATGAATTGATTTTGCAGCTAGAATAGCATTAACAGCTAGTTCATATTCGGAAGAGATTAAAGCACCTGTATCTTGCATTGTTTTGATATTATTCTGTACGACCTTTTTATAAATTTCTTGGACGCTATCATCTGGATTTACGTCAAGAGCAATTTTGGGATTTATATCAACAAAGTTTGCAAGATATGCTCGTTTCATAGCCGAAAAACCATCAAATCCTAATCTTCGGCATAATCTGATAATGGATGCTTCACTACTTCCAGATTCTTGTGAAAGTAATGCTAAAGTCATACTGCGAAATTCTTCTGGTCTCTCAGTGAGAAATGTCGCAACTTTTTTTTCAGCTTTTGGCAAACTCGGTAATAAGAACTTTATTTTTATTAATACTTCATTCATTGTTGCTTCCTTTAAGATCAATTCAATAGTATCTGATTCATAATTATTTATTGTATCCCAAACTTATAAACCATTTTAATATTTGAATTGACTTGCAAGATATTCGACACATTATTAGATTTCAACCAGCAACCTTTCTCCTACTGCACCTCCTGGATGATTTAAAGCGAAATTGTGTAACGAAAAACCATTTCTTTTTGAAACTTCAATTGCAATGGCATCAAAAACAGCTATAACACAAAGTGTACTTGCTGTAGCGAGCATATCATAATCATCAGCTTCTTTTACTTTTCCAATTTTGAGCATGATATCACTTTGTAAAGCTAAATAGGAATTTTCGCATTCTGTTACGGCAACGATGCGGACTCCTCTCTCCTTTAAAGCAGGTAACATTTGAATTATTTCGGAAGTTTTTCCTCCTTTAGAAAGTAAAATCGCAATATCTTTCTCTGAAAATACCCCCAAACCTCCATGCAGAGCCTGCGAAGGAGACAAGAATAATGCACTGCATTCGACACAATTTAAAGTATGAGTAATTTTTTTACCTGCTTCACCTGATGTACCACATCCAGATATGATTATTTTCCCTTTACAGTTAACAAATTCTTCGATAATTTTTTCGATTATTGAATAATCACAGGTCTCGGCGATCTTTTTAATCGACTCACTTTCGATTCCCAAAGATTTCCTTATAGAAGATTCACAATTTGCTGTAAAATGATTACTCATAATTATTAATTTTTCTCCGCCATTTTGGTTCGTATCGAAAGGGAGATATTTGCATATGAAACAGCTCCTAATAAGACGATTCCCTTAATCAGCTGCTGTACATAATCACTAATGTTCAACATCAGCATTCCAGTGGAAAGAATTCCCATGATTAATGTTCCAACAATCACAAGTGGTAATTTCCCGTCACCCCCACTAAGATTTACCCCTCCCAGTGCAACAGAAGTGATAGCATCCATTTCATAACCTGTTCCGGCCGATGGTTGCCCACTATTTGTTCGTGATAGTAGTACTAGTCCTGCTATCCCTGCAAGAAATCCATTCAATATATATGCAAACATTTTTACACGTATTATGCTAATGCCAGAAAGACGTGTTGCTTCTGCATTTCCACCTACAGCGTAAACATATCTGCCTATACATGTTTTGCTCAATATGATGAGACAAATAATAAATAATGCAACAAATAAAAACACAGGGTATGGAATACCAAATAGCTGCCCTTTTGCAAAATTACCGAAACTTTTATTGAATCCAAATACTGGGAGTCCTCCTGTTATGATAAATGCTAAACCTCGAAGGGAAGTTTCCATACCTAAAGTTGCAATCAATGGAGGTATGTTTACTCTTGTGATGAAAAAGGAATTAATAAATCCATATATAGCAGATAAACATAAAGAGATGATAATTGCAACTAAAGGTGAAGCTCCTTTTAACATAAGCATTGCAGCTGTTACACTTGTTAAACCAGCAACTGAACTAACCGAAAGATCTATTCCTCCAGTAAGAATGACGAATGTCATTCCTATAGAAATTATCCCTGTAATTGAAATCTGCTTTAAGATGGTAAAGATCGTGGAAAACTTCAGAAAATTTGGTGACCCTATTGAAAAAACAATTATAACAAGCGCTAGAACGATAACAATGCCATATGTGAAAAACCAATTCATAAACTTATTTTTACTCATAATTTTTCCTCTTGATTCCAATCAACAGATGCCATTGAAAGAATTGTTTCTTGTGAAAATTGTTCTTTATTCAGACACCCTGTAATTCTCCCATCTGCCATTACAATAATTCTGTCTGACATTCCCATCAGCTCTGGAATTTCACTGCTTATCATAATGATGCTTTTCCCTTGTGAGGCAAGATTAGTCATCAATGAATATATTTCTTGCTTAGCGCCTATGTCAATCCCACGAGTTGGTTCATCAAATATGAAAATGTCACAATTCATCTGTAAAACTTTAGATAGTACCGTTTTTTGCTGATTTCCTCCAGATAAATAACGGACTTGTTTTTCAATAGTTGGTGTTGCAATTTTGAGCCTTTCAACGAATTTGTTCGCCACCTCGCGGACTTTTTTTTCTTTTATGAAAAGCCTGGGAGCAAAATCATAATACGATGCAGCGACTATATTTTCTTTTACGGATAAATTACCAATAATACCTTGTTGTTTCCGATCTTCGGGAATTAATCCAATTCCCCTTCTAAGAGCATCATCAGGAGATTTAGGACAATATGATTTATTAAATAATTTTATTTTTCCTTCTAAAAAATGATCGGCACCGAAAAGAATACGAGCAAGCTCAGTTCGACCGGCACCAACCAATCCACCAAAACCTAATATTTCTCCTCTATGTAATTCAAAACTTATATCATAAAGTTTGTTCGCATAAAGATGTTCAACCTCCAAAATAGTTTCATTTTTACATGAGGATTTATGAGGATAAATATCGTTTACTTCTCTTCCAACCATATCTTTTATTAGTTCTGCCTTGGTGACAGTTTTTGTATCTTTGGTTGTAATATGTCTTCCATCACATAAGACAGTTACTTGATCACATAATTCGAATACTTCCTCTAATTTATGGGAAATAAATAATATTGTTGTCGATGATTCTTTTAGTTTACGAATTATATTAAAAAAGACGTCTATCTCCTTTATTGTGAGAGGTGCAGTAGGCTCATCCATAATAATGAATGATGAGTTTTTTGAAATAGCTTTAAGTATTTCAACAATTTGTTGCTGAGCTACACCGAGTTCCGATACCCTCGTTCCAACATCAAGATCCACTCCAATTTCTTTGCATAATTTTTCGGCCTCCTTATTCATTAATGAAATATCATGGAAACCAAATCTATTTATTTCTCTGCCAAGGAATATGTTTTCCGCAACAGTAAGCGAAGGAACCAAGCTAAATTCCTGATAGATAGCTGATATTCCCAATCCCATAGACTGAGACGGCGATAGTTTGCGATAAGAAACACCATTGAATTCAATAGTACCTGAAGATGGTTCCTCGGCGCCAGTTAGGATTTTTATGAGAGTTGATTTTCCTGCACCATTTTCACCACATAATGCGTGAACACTTCCTCTAAGTACATCTATTGATACTTGATCGAGTGCTTGCGTCATTGCATAGTTTTTTGATAATAGTTTTACTTGCAAAATAAAGTCAGGCATTTTTGTGCAAACTCCTGGATTTGCAGAAGTTTGCTTGAATATTTTGCAAACCTCTGCAAATCGTATATTTTTACAGATTGTTAATTATTTATTTGATATTTTCCTGATAACAAATCCTCCACAGGGACCGGAACATAAGGTAAATAAACAACTTCTTGTTCATCCGGAACACCTTCTGTCACATACTTATAAAGAATTTCTGCGCTTTCATAACCTCCCTTATATGGGAAAAGATCGACAGTTCCTCGATAAATACTATCTTCTTCCATCATTATTGCAAGACATTCTTCAGTTGCATCTCCCGAAAAGACAGCACGATCAGATCCGACTGCACCCGCATTAACCATTGCCTGATATCCACCTAATCCACCGGAGTCCGCTGTCGCAACTACCATATTCAAATCGGGATGAACTTGCAAAATACTTTCAATAACTTTCAACCCAGTTTCAGGTGTATCGCCACTTTGACGAGCAACAATATTTGCATTGGGACAAATTTCGAGAATTGCTTCCTGAATTCCATTACCACGAGGAATTACAGCTTCCACTTGGTCTTGAGATAGAATAGCAATCTTGCCATTGCAATCCAATTCTTTCTTAAACCACTCTCCAGCTTGTTTACCAATTGTGTAGCCATAATCATATTCCGTTAATGTATATTTCAAATGGACATTATCTTGTTCTTGCGCAATACTTGCTGTAGCAATGCCCATTTCTTTCGCGGTTTCTACTAGATCATGTGTAGCATTTGGATCAATAGGTGTGAAAGTGAACCCATCATATTTATCCGCAATAACATTTTCAAGATCATTGACTTGCTTGTCAACTTTGTATTGTGAATCAATACAGATGCACTGGATTCCGAGATCTTCACAAGCTGCTTCAAAACCATTTTTTACAGCTACATTCCAAGGATCTGTTAAATGCATACTTATGTAAGCAAGTCTAATATCTGATTTGTCTTTTTCAGCACAAACAGAAGATACGAAAACTATGCATAAGCATAAAACAATAAAAAATATCGATTGCTTTTTCATTTTTTTCTCCTTTTTGTAGACTTAGCTACTATTACAACTAAAATGAATAACGAAAACTGAAGTAAAACTTCAAAACAAAATAATGTATTTAAGTATTATTTGGCAATATTTTATATCATTACGAGATATTTACCATCAAAATACTTCGTAATTAATAATATCAAAATGAAGTAATGTTGTCAATAATAATAGAGCGTTATTAAGTAATATTATTTATCAGTAATGTAATGAAAAATTTAAGAAAGAACTCATAATGGGAAAATAAAAAATATATCGATTTTTCAGTTCACCTCCAAAATGAAAAATAATTATCTTATTTGGTAAAAACCCCTGTAACCTGATTTCAAGATATGCATATATGATAAAGTAGTATTTAATTTCGAAGAAGCAAAAAGATTATAATGATAAAAAAGTTCTGGAGACGATCCCACTGTTTTCAAGTTCAATTCATTGATGGCGTATATTTATCTAATCAGAAAGACAGATGAAAAAGAAAAAACGCCGATAGGTAGTTTGATATGTACCCAGAATCCTGGACACATTAAATAAAACAAAAAGTCAAGACATGGATTCCACCCTAAACTTTGTGGGTGGAATCCAATTTGTTTTAGCTTGGATGCGCTCGTTATTGTAATAGTCAATGTAACTCTCTATAGCAGCAGAAAACGCATCAAAAGAGTTATAGACTCTCTCATAGCCATAGAACATCTCGTTCTTCAGTCTCCCAAAGAAGGTCTCCATAATGCTATTGTCATAGCAGTTTCCTTTTCGTGACATTGACTGTTTAATGCCATGCTTACGGATTTCATTCCGGAAATAGGAATGCTGGTACTGCCATCCCTGATCTGAATGTAAGATCAATCCTGTAAAAGAGGAAAACTTTCCAAAGGCTCTATCAAGCATCCTATGGATCTGTTCCATGTTTGGACTCTGTGACAGATCATAAGCGATGATCTCATTTGTATGCATGTCCAGTATCGGTGAGAGATAGCACTTTCCCCATGAAAAACTAAACTGCGATATATCTGTTGTCCATTTTTGCAGTGGCCTATTTGTACTGAAATCTCTGTTGATAAGGTTAGGAATCCTGTTTGAATCTGAAGCAATTTTTTCACTAAACAGCGATAGTCATTTGGCCCTTTCTTTCCAGGCAACTGTTGCTGAAGAGGAATCTCGCATAAGAAGCAGAAGTATGGAAACTTCTCTGAGGATGCGTTTGGATCATGGATTACCGTTAACTCCTGAACTTCTAGGATTTATGCATAATGAAGATGGAAAACTGATTCCGAATCCTGAAACTTTTCAAATTCCCAAGTTAATGTTTTCCATGTGTCTTTTCGGATATTCCCTGGATACGATTGCCGAGACTTTGATGAAACTAAACAAGAAAACATATCTGGGAAATGCAAAATGGACTGCCTCAGGTGTCAGAAAGTCCTTGCAAAATGAACGTTATTGCGGAGATGTAATAACCAGAAAGCGTTTCAGCAAATTTCCGGCAGATGTAGTCGATCAGAAGACCTTTAAAAATCGCGGTGAGAAACCTCAGAGTCATTATATGGATTGGCATGATCCGATTGTTTCCCGGGATGACTTTATTGCGGTGCAGCACATTTTACATAACACAAAATATGGCGGACAGTCATTTTTACCGGAGCTCTGTGTAATTCCGGAAGGACTGCTGAAAGGTTTTGTGGTTGTACATCCAAGGTGGGGAAGTTTTAGTAAGGACGATTATATCCAAGCATCCCAAAGCGTTGATATGCCGAATCTTTCTGAGCCGGTTACCATAACCGAGGATGAAGGAGCCTTCGACCTGCGAGAATATGAAGTGGCCGACTTCAAGCTTTTTGATGATCGCGAGGTCCCTGCCATAACGCTTCAAAAGGATGAAATAAAGTTTAATGTTTCCTGTATTCGAAATATGAAATGTGAAAACCACATAGAATTGCTTGTTCATCCCGCTAAAAAGAAGATTGCGGTTCGTCCTACCACAAAAGAAAATAAATATGCTATTCAATGGGCGAAAGATAAATTGAATAACAAAGAACCACGCAGTATTTCCTGTAAAGCCTACATTGATATTCTTTATGAGATTTTTGGGTGGCCTTCAAATTATAAATACAAGCTTTACGGTTGTATATATCGGGACGGACATGATTCTGCATGTATTTTTTCGAATATGGATGCCAGTGTCTTTATCAATAAAGACGAGGTCGGTGAAGATGTTGATATGACAGGAATTCTTCTGGATAGAACCGGGAAAAGGATTCGTGCTGTAACCGGTAATTTGGGCAATTCATTCGGAAATGAATATTATGTCGAACAAAGCCTGAACGAAAAATCATATATGACGAAAGAAAAATGGCAAATGAGGATGGATGGTCTTTTATGTCACACAGATTCTGACCTGAAAATCACACCATATCAGGATCTGAAAGACTTTATTCAGAAAGAATTGGGAGACCTTTTTGAGGAGGTAAGTATCTAATGACAGAGTGGAAACCCATAAATAACGTAGATCCAGACAGTCCTTTGTTCACGGAATTTACTGCTAATGTGCAGCCGGATAAATCACAGGAACCAATAATGGAAAAAGCACTTAGCAGTGGGCAGGTTATAAACCCAATGCAGCAAAGTCTCTTCCAGGATGAGGACGAAATCGATCTTTCAGATTATGAAGTTGTTCGTCCTGAGTTTTTTGCCCAGATCAAAGAGCCTGCATTCACAGTCAATGTTGACAAAATCAGCGTAAATGCCGCCTGTGTACGGCTTCTCCCTGATGTTGATTATGTTAAGATCCTAATTAATCTTAAGGAAAAGAAAATAGTGCTGCTGCCTTGTGACGATACCGAAGTATCAGGTTATCGGTGGTGCAGGACGAAAAATGGCAAACGTTATTCATCTCAGAGAAGTGGAGAACCGTTTGTGCTGATCCTTTGTCAAATTATGGATTGGAATCCTGATTATCGATATCAAATTTTGGGCCGTATGGTGAATTCAAGAGGAAAAGCGGTGATAGCTTTTGATCTGACTTCAGTTAAATGTTATCCCAAGGCTGTCAATGAAGAAGGAAAGAAAGTCAGCAGCAGACGGGCACTGTTTACTGCCGGTGAGTGGAATGGAAAATTTGGCCCTAAATATTCTGAAAGTCGCCGCAGCCTTCAAGTGGATACTTTTGAAGGTTACACAGTTATTTCAATTAAAGGGAAAAATGTCGAGGGTGAAACAATGCCTGCGGTTTCCTATCAGTAATAACGGGACAGGCCAGGAGACAATATGACAGAGAATGATGAAAAAGGATTATTTCTGAGAATAGATACGCGTTATAACAGGTTTTGTATTCATAAATCTGTTCTCAAGTCTATAGGGAATCCTGAGTTCATACAGCTTTGTTTCCATCCAAAATGCAGAGAGCTTATGATCCTCAGCGCATTGATGGATGAGACAAAAGCCATCCGAGTGCATTATTGTAAGGACAGATCTTTCTTTGTTTACAGTAAAGCATTAATCGACGGGATCCGAATAATCAGCGGTTCTTTACAAAAACAGCGTTCTTATTTGTTGAAGGGAAAAATGATCGATTCTATTCCTGCTATTTCTTTCTCTGTCGGTGATGCTGATGCTGCTATCGATGAAAACGAAAGGATTTTAATGGATGAAACCGATATATAGGATTGATAGTGAATTCTATAACCTGACAATTCCTCTACCTTCGGAAAAATACATGGAACTTGAAAAAAGCATCTTGCTGAATGGCTGCAGGGATCCGATTCGAACATGGGATGGAATTATTATCGATGGCCATAAGCGATACAAAATTTGTTCTTCCGCAAAAATGGATTTTCCTGTTGAAAATATGTATTTCTCTTCGAGAGAGGATGCAATAATTTGGGCATGCAATGAAAGGATTCCTCATGTAATACCAGGAAGTTCGGCTTTCAAATATCTGATCGGTAAGCAATATATATGTGAAAAAGATATTTATCACAGAAGCGATCACACGCGTGATGTTCAAAAGGACATAATAGGTGTGGTGAAAAGCGGTGAAAAATTTCGCGTGTCCCTGTTATTGGCTTCTAAATATAAGATAAACCATACCACTGTTGAAAAATATGGAACCTTATCCGCCAAGATGGATCTGCTGGCTTCCAAGAGTCCAAAATCCTTTCAGGCATTATTAGCGGGGAGAATACATCTGAGTCAGAAAACTATTGAGGAAATAACCCAATGGGAAAATAAAAAGATTGGGTATTATGTCCGAGGGATGATTATGGAGGAAGAGAAAAAGCGTCAGGACAAATTCATACGAAATGAAAACCTGCAACATGAAAATTCGCAAAGAAAACAAAACACCGAGGTAAATGAAATTCCGCTTTCCGTCGGAATTAAGGAAATGCCTGCCTTTGATCCGGATATGGCAATAAGAGGATTGACTTTGACCATTCCTACCTGGATCGGCTCGATTGAAAGGGCTATTTCAAAAACAAAGGTTGAGCTGGTTTCACCCCAGGCAAGGGACCAATTGATACAAAGTTTGCTTCGATTGGATGAACAGATCATGTTGGCAATGGAGGCTGTAGAAAAATGAATATAACCGAAGAAATACTGACTGAGCGTCAAAAACGCTGTATTCCGGATGTGTCTTTCGAATTGATACCTATTAAAAATCTTGTGTCCAATCAGGATTATCAGAGACCTCTTTCTGAAAGCCATATACGAAAGGCACTCGAGGAGTTTGATGTTTATCAAATTAATCCTGTGAAAGTCAGCAGGCGAGATGGAATCAATTATGTGTTTGATGGTCAGCACACAATTGAAATTGTCGCATCAGAGTCCGGTTCCAGAGAAACTCCTGTATGGTGCATGATATATGATGATCTGAAGTATACGGAAGAGGCACATATTTTTGCAGACCAACAGAAGCATGTGAAAAACCTGGTCCCATACGAAACCTTCATTGCACATATCGAAGCCGGTGACGAAAAACAGAAAATGATAGAGGCGACAGTTAAATCCTACGGGTTGAATATAACAAATTCTCAGGCTATAAACGGAATTTGTGCAATATCCACATTGGAAAAAATATATGACAGATATGGACAAAAAATACTCGACTCCACACTGCGTCTTGCTATTGCAACCTGGGAGGGTGAAACCAATTCTCTTTCCGGAAATGTTCTTATGGGAATTGCCAAAATCATAGTTGCATATGGTGATTCACTCCGGGAGGATGTTTTCAAGGACCATGTCGGCAAAATGTCAGTGAAGTCCATCATCAGAACAGCAAGGGAAAGACGCCCCGGCGCTCTTGGTTATTCGGAAGCTATGATGCTGGCTTACAATGCCAAGAATAAGTATCATCTGTCTTTAAAAACCCTTTATGGTGGGAAAAGTGTTACTAATGACCCAGAGGAAGAATATGGTTTTGAAAATTGAAAATAGAGAAAATTAGTCAAAATAATGACTGATATAAATGAAAGGACTGAACAAGTATGACCGCCCAAATTGGAGATTCATATATTTTGACGGCGATGCTTATGTGATCGTTGACGAGTCTGTTGAAAAAGAACTCTTTTCGCATGATAATTATGGACTGAATCCTACCTCTCTTTTATCAGAAAACGAAGAAATGATTTAGGAACGATAATGAAATTATGAGGAAAAACAGACTATCCTCTGAAACTATCTTGGAAATACTCTAGTTAGAAATACTTATTGATATTTTGGAGCCACCCTGATGAGGGTGGTTTACGCTTGTCAAAAGGCTTAAATATTAGATAAATCATTGTAACAGATACATTTGACATCAAAACTTTATTACACGAACCGACGTGAATCATAATTAATGTTACCGAAGAAGTATCGGTGAATCAAAATAAATTGTTACCATAAGCTGCGGAGGAAAGGCTGATGGGTAACAAAATGAGTAAGAAGAGCAGGCTGGAATTAGCAACGCAAATACAATCCCGATATCTAAAAGCGAACAAGGCGGCGAAAGAAAAAATTCTCGATGAATTTGTCGAGAGCACTGGTTACCACCGGAAGACGGCGATACGTTTATTGCATTCAGATCTTCGGCCAAA
>JARKQF010000246.1 GCA_029973975.1 Paludibacter sp. | reverse complement strand
CCAATTTCCGAAACACCCACAACAGCAAGACCTCCGAAATCTTTGGCAATCTCATTTAAAGTGAACGACATGTTAGTCAGCTTCTTCTCATACTTATCCATGGTCCACGCATTGGATCCGGTCGGAGAAAACTCTTTATCTCTCAACGAATCGGTACTCAATGGATAATACAGGTTCTCGAGGTTATAAAAACCTACCGGGTAAACCTGATATTGCTGACCGCCGGTAGTTGTGGGAGTAACAACCTGTTGTGCCGTTTTACATGAAACGGCCAACAGGATGATTACGGCGAGAAATGCCGAAAGTCGAAGTGTTTTTTTCATCTAAATCAATTTACAACAACATTTCTAACGTACCAGTTTCCTGCTCCAGTAGTTGTGCTGGTATATTTAAATGCAATACGTACATTTGCATTTCCACAATATGGAGTCAAATCAATATTTCCTGAAGATTTGAATGTATTCGTTTCTCCTGCCAAATGATCAGGTATATTTAAAGCAGTCCAGTCGGCTGAGTTAATGTTTCCACTTGTGTATACTTTAGAAACCTGCACTGTCAGATTAGTTACGGGTGCACCAAATTGCTTTCCTGCGTGTTCAAAGGTTAATTTCGCACTTGTTACTCCAGACAAATTGATTGCCGGGGAAATCAGCCAGGATTCGGTTGCATGATTAACTCCATCCTTATATGCACCTGCTGCCATTTGTTTATAGGTAGCATTATAATACCAAACGCTAGTCAGGGCAGCTGGTTTTACCACATCAACAATCGTAAAGTTTCCTTGTCCGGTTGCAAAAGTCTCATTTAAAATTGCATTTGCCACAGGCTTTGTTCCACCCGATGTTCCGCCTTCAAGTTCATAATAAGTAGTGCTTTTCATCCCTGCCTGACCAAAGTAAGCTTCAAGTGAGCCATAAAGTTTAACTGATTTTCCCAAGTTTGTTGGATTTGCAAATAACTCTAAACCTGTTCTTACAGCTCCTGACGGCAACTGTACCGGCAAACAATTTGCAGCATTTGTTTCAGTCGCAGAAGAAGCAATCAAAATCTCAGTCTGAGCTTCAGTAGGAACACCAAAAGCGGCATCAGCAATACCAATTCCATTCACATAACCTACTATATATCCTTCAACCCATTTGAGAGAGCCCTGATTTGCAATAGCCTCTTCAACACTATAAGGAGACTCTTCAGTACCTTCACCTTCACCACCACCTGTTGAGCCAATATTCACAACAACTGTACATTCAGCTGTAAAAATATCGGCTGTAGCTGTAATTTTAGCTGTACCATTACCTACAGCAGTAACAATAGCAGTCAAACCATTGCCAGTCACAGTTGCAACAGCTGTGTTAGAACTTGCCCACACAACGTCTCCCTTAGCATCAGCAGGAGCCAGGGTTGCAGTTAATGTGTCGGTTTGACCTTCTTCTGTTAATGTTACAGTTCCCGGATCAACAGAAATACCGGTAATTGAAACTTGTTTTTCACATGCGCTAAACAGCACGGCAAGAGCAGTAACTGTTATCGACAATAAAATTTTTGATTTCATAGGGATAAAAATTTATAAATTATTGAATACTAAATTAATTATTGAATTGAAGATCACTACGCTTCCTGATTGTTATTTGCAGATTTTCAAAGTACTGACTCAGAATCGCTGTTACAGTGCCTGTACCCACTGGTATCGTGTCGGCAGCAAAGTTTGCATAACCCGAAGTACGCACATCAACTTTCACACCATTAACAATTAATTTTACAGTTCCTGTTGTTGGAACCCCATCAACCATAGGTGCAAACTGTTTGGTTCCGCCTCCATCAAAACTCACATTGTTCAATCGAACAATAGTATTCCGAACCGATTCAGAGCTGGCGGGGATAGAGGTATAAGTCTTCATCAGCGAATTTACTTTTGTTACATCTGGCGCTTCATTACGATGAATATTATCGAAGAAAAACCTTGGATTAAGCCGGTTCATTCCGTAATTAATTTTACCGGAAGAACTAACCGATTTTGATAATTGAGGTGCTCCGATCTGGTATGCCCCATAATACTTCCCAATACTCAGGTTATCCAACTCAACTATTACCTGTTGTCCTACCGGAAATTGGGCAAATAAACCTGTGAGGTTCACGATAACTAGGATACCACCTGTTTCATCCTGCAGGTAAATCTGTTTGTAGATATTTCCACTTTCATCATTACCAACAACATAAGCTTCAATATGCTTATTAACCATTCCTGCTTCGGCCAAAGAAACAATGGCACGATTACCGTCCTGGTCAACAACATTAATATTAGCCGGGTTTTGTAAATATCCAAAATTATTGTTCGTTTCTGTATTGTTTCTTCCAAAAATTTTAGGTTCGACAAAAGTTTTTAAGTCCGCAATTGTTATACGTTCACTCTTAGCTTCGTATTTCGGATTTTCCAGTTCGGGAACAAGATAATCTCTCCGGTCACAGGCATACATAAAAACTGCCAACAACAAACCTGTTATATAAAAACTGTATCTTTTCATTTTATTTGTATTTATTAAACTCAGATTCATTTTTCAAAATATTAAAATTTGTACCCGATATTCAGGAACACATTAAATCCCTGCATATAATAAAATTTGGCCGGGAACTTATTGAGGTTTTCTAAATCGATTTTGTATTCATCATTAGAAAACACGAGAGGCAAACGTCCCTGTTCAAAACCACCTGTTCTGACACCTCGATTATTCAACACATTCACAGCATTCAGGTTAAAGTTTAATTGCCTGCCACCTTTCAGGTAAAGCAACTTACTGATGGAAATATCCATGGTGATAGCATCATCCAGTTTGGTTTGAGCAATCCAACCTGCAACGGTTGCTTCTCTTTGGGCTGCTGTGTAACCTGCATTATCAGCTGCTTTTCTTACTTTTTCCATTACTGTGGGAGTCCTTTGAATATAAGAAGGATCAAGGTAGTTGTTGGCAATACCGTTCAGGTTGATTTCAAACCACCAGAAATTCCAAAAATACTGAACTCCAAAAGTTCCGGCAATTTCAGGAGAACCACCTACGTGATAGTTTTCAATTGCAACTCCTTCATTGATATCCTCTCCTGAACCATTTTCATAACGAACTGTACCCATAGGGTTTTTGGTATAGGTAAACTGTGACCAGGTACCTGCGAGTGAAAGCGTCACATTTTTAACGACATTGTATTTTACAGCTGCTTCAGCACCAAAATTACGTTTACTCACATCAGAAATACTGTGGTGTACAAAAGTTCTGTATGAATCGTTGTAATAGGAAATTTTCTGAATTCCCTTTTGATAATCTGTAAAGAACCCTGAAATACGGCCATTGATTTTAGGGTAAGTAAACACATAATTGATATCAGCAGAACTAATTATTTCGGATTCAAGCCCCGGCGCTGCTTCATCTGAAATTCGCGGGGTGGTATACGCATCATAAGGTAGTGGCGCCTGTGTTTTGAACATACCATTCACCGAAAAAAGGTTACGACCATCCATTTTGTAAACGATTCCGGCTTTAACGGCAGGATCGATAAAAGTATGCACTTCGCCCTTTCCGTAAGAATTCTGGGGGTAACGGCCATTTTTCATTTGCCCGTCTCTGAAATAAGAGGTAGCAGAAAGTTTGGCTGCATAGAAAAATTCCCAGTACTGGTAATTGTGATGCATTTGCGCCCAGAGATTCCCGTTTGTAACATTCATGTGATAGTTATATCCGAAGATATCTCCTTCTTTTACTCTTCTATTGGGGTTCAATAAATCATTTTGTTTAACATCCTGATTTCCGGGGAAATCACGTTCGCCATATTTATCAATATCAATTAAATAATTAGCACCCAACAAGTCGGCTACCACATCGAAAGTTTTACCCAATGTATGACGGGCATCTAAACCAGCAACAAAAGTAACTTCTTCATTCAGTTTCTTCTCCAGTGTAGTATTGAAACTGGTCTCAATGGCATCATTACGACGTTCTTCAACAATGTATAATGCAGATTGATTTTCACCGTGTAAATTATTATTGCGGTTTGCTTCATAAATTTCATTCCAGGCAAGCTGACTTCTGCCTCTATCCATCCCTTCTCCTGAACCTGTCCAAAATCTGGCATCTGCAATATACTTAGGATCAAGAACATTGTAGGTTGATGCAGTATATGAAGGCAAATAACGATAATAATCAGGACGGGGATCTGTTGCATTGTTAAACCAGTTTAAGGCAGTCGAACCATAGCGATTGTAGTTAAATGCCAATCCTGAAGTCAGTTTATTCAGGCGGTCAATTTTCCAGATATGCGATAAAATTACGGTAGGATCGTAGCTGGTAACCACACGTTGGTTACGTTTACTACCGTCGGGCATATATCCCCAGTAAGAGTTATAAAGATTATTTCCGGTAAGTGTATAAGCTTCCTGAACAGAAGCCGATTGTTGCGCCCGTTGTACCGGGGATCCGAAAGTTGTCAGCGACAGGCTTTGTTTACCATTATCCCATTGTTTTTCTGCTCCAAAGAAATAGGCCAGGTTGTGATAGAAGGTCCCTTCCACACTTCCCTCGTAAGCATAACGACCACCTAACAACGCCGAGAATGCCCAACCATTGCGGTTCAATCCTGTGTGATGCGACACCATAGCACGTTGCTGATAATTTCTGTTAGTATAGGTAAGCGTCACTTTGGTTCCTCTGGCAAAACTACCGGCCCGTAAGTCATAATTTTGTGCACCGGCCAAATCGCCAAATGAGAACAAGCTTGCCTGCAAATAATCCTGTGTCGTGGCATTCCGGGTAGCATCATTCATCCCACCAATCATAGAATAATTGAAATTACCCCGAATCATGGAGTTGAACTGAATCCCGTTCAGATAAGTTTGCTCGAACTTGTTTTTATATCCGCGTGGATTAAACCGGAAAGCAGATAGTTGAAACCCTACTTCAGAAAGGAATGGGTCGTTCGAAAAAGTAGCCAATGTACTGAAATTCTGCCCGGCTAAATCCGCATTCTCATCCTGGGTTGATTCATCAATGGCACTTAATTCAAAGCTATTCTCTTTTTGAAAATCCCTACGGATATTATCCGCATTCTCCTGTGCAAACCCTGTGTTCATAACAGCGCTTATCACAACAACCGAGAGTAAACGATAATTCATGTTATATATGTTCAAAATTTATTTATTATTTTCAGTCTACAGTCAAATGACCAATAACTAACCACTAACCACTATCCACTATCCACTAACTAAAGTCCCCACTGCCCCGGATTATTCTGCTGTTTAACCTGGTCTGAAACCTTGGGGAAAAATTCAAATCCCGTCAACGCTTCAATCTCAGCCACCGTTTTACAAATAGATCGTGGTGGTTCAATATCTCCGTAAGATCTGTGTTCCACCCAGAAACCAATACTTTTTAATTCATCATCATTGCAATTAACAACCGCTTTGCCTGTAGACCCCGTCTTAGTCCGAAGCAACACCTTGAAATAATGCGTTGGTAATGGTACTCTGTATCCTCCACCATCAGTAGTCGATTTAGTCGAACTATTATCAAAGTATGCTCCTGTAACTACAAACAAAGTATCAGCACATTTGTTGTCTCTTACTTTCATTTCCAAGTTTGACCACATTTTTTGATTTAAGTAGTCAAGTTGCGGAGTCATGTTCGACATATAAAATGTCTGCACATTCATTTCTCTGTTAGCCAACCGATCCGCCGATGGTAGCTGGTGCCCTCTGTCATAACTTCCCCCATAAGATCTTGAAACGCAATCCGCCTGAAAATCCCTATCTATTTTAGGATCAAAACCCCATTCATCCGTCCTGTCTACATTTTTTTTCAGATAGGAATCATGTATCGGATATGCAACCCACAGTGCTGCTTTTTTTGATTTATCAAAACAAAGCGAATAATTTCTTATTGTCCTGTTGTTGAGTGTTGTATAATGGGTTACATACTGAAAATTATCATGTTCTTTATAAGTAGGCGTTTCGGTAAAACTTGAAAAAGAAGGTGTCTGAATAAAAGAAGCCTGAGTCAGCGTCAACACCCTGGAATCTTTGCCGTCAAATGTCAATACGATCGTTGCAATACGATCTTCTGAACCTGTATTGTTCCTACAATATACTGTCAGCAAGTTATCCCCATCGGCAATGAAACCAGACACTTCGGACAAATTTTGATTCGTCTTGCTGAATGAGCACCACGTCGCACCGTCCTCTATCTTTGCCTTCCATCCGGAACCCTGCTTCCCACTAATGGTAATTGCAGCTGATCCTCCCGTTGACCCTACAACAGAAGATTTTTCCCAATAAGCGCTGTTGAGTACATAAATATCATCCCCACAGGCATTCAAACAAGCAACCAAAATAAAAAACAGCATCAATCTGATTTTGCTGTATTGTGTTTTATACTTCAATATCATTTAATATTCTATCTGATCAGCCCACCATTGGTCTGATTAATTATGAAACACAAACAGAAAAAATCAAATCACACATTATTCAATTGATAATCAACACCTAAAGATCAACACAATTACATCGTAATACGGAATGAAAAAAGGACTGCAAGATACGATATTTTTCAAATTAAACAAGCGCCTTGTATAATTTGTTTATGAATATTTAATTTTGACTTTTTGCGTGATTCTGGGATTATGATTTATTAAAATACCTGTTTGTATTCATCAATAAAATAATTAACTTTGCGCTATACAAAAAACAATTCAAATGGACTATCCGACATTGCAGGGAAAACTGATTATGCCTGAATACGGGCGAAACATACAGCAGATGGTTAAACACGCTATGACGATTGAAGATCGCGAAGAGCGTACACGTTGTGTAAAAACCATCATTAACACCATGGGAAATTTATTCCCCTATCTGAGGGATGTGAATGATTTCAAACACAAACTTTGGGATCACGTGGCCATTATGTCAGATTTTCAGTTAGACATAGATTATCCGTATGAAATTCTGAAAGCGGAGAATTTATACACCAAGCCTGAAAAAGTTCCTTACAAAAGTCACAAAATGCGCTATCAGCATTATGGCATTACCCTGGAAAAAATGATTGAACGCGTAGCCGATTACGAAGAAGGGGAAGAAAGAACCGAGTTAATTCGTTTGATTGCCAACCAGATGAAGAAGTGCTTCCTGGCCTGGAACAAAGAAGTAGTTGATAACCGTAAGATATTTGAAGACTTACGTGAATTATCACACGGAAAACTGGATTTTACCGATGACACATTCAAACTGGTTGAATCGAAAGACGTTCTTCACAACAAGAAAAACAAACAGCAGCAACAACAAAGAAAAAAATAATGGCCTCATTTAAGATCAAAGGTAAACAAAAGCTCTCCGGAGAAATTACCCCGCAGGGAGCCAAAAACGAAGCTTTACAGGTGATTTGTGCTGTTTTGCTGACTGACAAGGAAGTTGTCATCAATAACATTCCGGATATTCTGGATGTCAATAACCTGATTTGCTTATTGGAAAAAATGGGTGTTGAAGTCAGACAACTTAGTCGGCATAGTTATGCTTTCAAGGCGCAAAAGGTAAATTTTGACTATTTGCAGACTCCTGAGTTTTACTCCAAGAGTGCTTCTTTGAGAGGATCTGTTATGATTGTGGGACCACTTATCGGGCGCTATAAACAAGCTGTCATCCCTAAGCCGGGCGGTGATAAAATCGGAAGACGCCGTCTCGACACCCACTTCATCGGTATTCAAAAGCTGGGTGCTGATTTCAGTTACGATCCGGATAAAAAGTTGTATGAAATTAAAGCTGAAAAGTTATCCGGCAGTTACATGCTGCTTGATGAAGCATCGGTAACCGGGACTGCTAATATCGTCATGACAGCTGTATTGGCAGAAGGTACAACCACTATCTACAATGCTGCCTGTGAACCATACGTACAACAGCTTTGCAAGATGCTCAACCGGATGGGTGCTAAAATTTCCGGCATCGGATCCAACTATTTGACCATCGAAGGTGTTACAAAATTAAATGGTTGTGAGCATGATATTCTTCCTGACATGATAGAAGTAGGCAGTTTTATCGGTCTGGCTGCTATGACTGGTTCAGCTATCACCATTAAAAATGTGGCTTACGATGAATTGGGAATCATTCCGGATAGTTTCAGAAAACTGGGAATTGAAATTGAACGCAGAGATGATGATATTTTTGTACCTGCCCACTGTTGTTATACCATCGAATCGTTTATCGACGGCTCGATTATGACGCTGGCAGATGCTCCCTGGCCGGGATTAACGCCCGACTTATTGAGCGTATTCCTGGTGGTAGCTGCTAAGGCAAAAGGGAGCGTACTGATTCACCAAAAAATGTTTGAGAGCAGACTTTTCTTCGTGGATAAACTGATTGATATGGGTGCGCAGATTATCCTTTGCGACCCGCACCGCGCTACCGTAATCGGACAGGGGGAAAACCTGCACCTGCGGGCTGCCCGGATGACTTCTCCGGATATCCGTGCCGGAATTGCGTTGCTGATTGCCGCTTTATCGGCCGAAGGCACCAGTATCATCGACAACATCGACCAAATCGACCGGGGATATCAGGATATCGACATCCGGCTGAGGGCTTTGGGAGCTGACATTGAAAGAATTGAGAGTTAACAGATAATATATTCAACCCTTTAAATTATCTAATTTATGCTGGACAAAAAGATTGTGGATTTGATAAACAGTCAAATCAATAAAGAGTTTTACTCTTCGTTTTTCTATTTAGACATGGCAAACTATTATACCGATCAGAGTCTGAACGGTTTTGCCAACTGGTTTAACATCCAAACGCAGGAAGAATATGCGCACGCCATGCTTTTTCTTCAATATTTACAATTGAATGGAGAAAAAGTAGTATTGGAAACCATCGAAAAGCCAGCGGTTGTTTTCAAAAATCACAAACATCCGCTTACAGCTGCTTATGATCATGAATTGTTGGTAACCAAATCCATCAACGCTATTTATGCGGTAGCTTTCGAACTGAAAGATTTTAAAACCATGCAGTTCCTCGACTGGTTCGTGAAAGAACAGGCTGAAGAAGAACAAAACGTGGATGAACTGTGCAAACGTTTCGACTTGTTTGGAGGCGATGCACGGGGATTGTATATGCTGGATCAGGAATTGGCAGGTAGAACGTTTACGCCGCCGTCATTAGTTATTTAATGGGATAGTGGTTAGTGGTTAGTGGTTAGTGATCTGTTTTTAATCAACGTCAATTAACCACTTACCACTAACAACTAACCACTATTTCGCTAATAACTTAATCTCCCCTATCACCTCCTGCGCGAACTGCTCTGCTTCGGCAACTGTTCGGGCTTCGGAATAGATACGGATAATCGGTTCTGTATTCGATTTCCGCAGGTGTACCCATCCTGTCGGGAAATCGATTTTCACACCATCAATATCGTTTACCTCATATTGCTGATATTTAGCCTTGATTTTTACGAGAATATTATCTACGTCGATCTGCGGGGTGAGTTCAATTTTATTTTTAGAGATGAAATAGTCGGGATATGTCTTTCTTAATTCCGAAACTTTCTTACCTGATTTAGCCAACCAACTGAGGAACAAGGCAATACCCACCAATGCATCCCGTCCGTAATGACTGGCCGGATAAATAACACCGCCATTACCTTCACCGCCAATCACGGCATTGGTAGCTTTCATTTTGGCAACTACGTTGACTTCTCCAACCGCTGCTGCATTATATTCCATACCATAGCGCTGTGTGACATCACGCAGGGCGCGACTGGAACTGAGGTTTGACACGGTATTACCCGGAGTGTTTTGCAAAACATAATCGGCTATTGCAACCAGGGTATATTCTTCACCAAACATAGAACCGTCTTCGGCTATAATGGCCAGGCGGTCGACATCCGGATCGACTACAAAGCCTACGTCTGCTTTTCCCGACTTCATCAGATTAGCAATATCCGTCAGATGTTCCGGAAGTGGTTCCGGATTGTGCGGGAAGTGGCCGGTAGGGTCACAATATAATTTTTCCACTTGCTTAACGCCAAGCGCTTCCAGCAATACAGGTAAAGCAACACCTCCGACTGAGTTAACACAATCAATGGCTACCGTGAATCCTGCTTTCCGGATGACTTCCACATCAACCAAATCCAGCGCCAGCACACTTTCAACATGTTTCTGAGTATAGGTATTATTTTCCGTCAGCTTTCCCAGTTGATCCACTTCAGCAAACACGAAATCATCATCGGCTGCTTTCTTCAACACATCCTCTCCCTGCGCTGCATTCAGGAACTCACCTCGTTCATTCAATAACTTCAGGGCATTCCATTGTTTCGGATTATGACTTGCCGTAAGGATAATGCCGCCTGCAGCCTTTTCCATTGTAACCGCCAGTTCGGTAGTCGGCGTGGTAGCCAGGCCAATGTTTACTACATCAAAGCCCATTCCCAGCAAAGTACCGATAACTACCTGTCCGACCATCTCTCCGGAAATGCGGGCATCCCGTCCCACTACGATTTTATTGGAATCAATGGTTTTGTTTTCACGAATGTGGCGTGCATAAGCAGCCGTAAAACGAACAATATCAAGGGGACTCAACCCCTCGCCGACAGTGCCCCCGATGGTACCCCGAATACCGGAAATTGATTTTATTAAAGTCATGCTATATTATTTATTAGTGGTTAGTTGTTATTTGTCAGTGGTTAGTGGTTAGTAGTTAGTGGTTAGTGGTTAGTGGTTAGTGGTTAGTGGTTAGTAGTTAGTGGTCAGTGGTTAGTGGTCAGTGGTTAGTGGTTAGTTAGTTTAAAAGTTTAATGATGGCTCCGCTATTCGTTATTCGCTATTAGCTATTCGCTTTCCGTTCTCCGCTTTCCGCTTTCCGTTCTCCGCTATTCGCTAAATTAGTACTTACTTAATCTGATATTCATATCATAACCTGCAGGAGTTGCCGGTCTGCTGAATTTCGACATGCCGATTTTGGAAGGCACAATCAATTTTGCCTCTGCATTATTGTATTTCATATAACGAACAGCTTCATGCCAGGCAGCACAGGCCTGCGATAAATCCAGGTAGTTAAATTGCAATGGGTAAGGATAATGCACTGTGCTCTGACTGGAGATTGTATCTGCTTTCACGCCAAGTGTATATTCATCGAAACGAGGGACAATCACATCTCCTGCAATAGCAGTATCCCCTTCATTTACAATGTCTCCCTGTTTTGTCAACCGGAAATACAAGCCGGTTTTACTTTTATAAAAAACCTTATCTGGCCACGGAAATGTTGTTGGCATTACCGTCACAACCTGAATCTGCTGACGTGAAATAAAGTCTGCAATCAATTCTTGTTCTGCTTTCAGCTCTTCAGCATAAGTTATATTGTCATCTTTACAGGCGACGAATAAAAGAGCTAAAATCGATGCAAAGAAGATATTTTTAAGTAAGTGTTTCATTTTATTTATGTCTCTAGTTTTCTGTCTCCAGTTTCCTGCTTGGCGTCCGGTGTCAGTTTTTTCGTTTTTCGCTATTAGCTATTAGTTAACTCTCATCTTATATTCGCAATACTCATAATATCAGCAAACACACCGGCAGCTGTTACGCTCGCACCGGCACCGTATCCTTTGATAATCATCGGGTAATCATAATAACGTTCTGTTTTAATCATGATGATATTGTTGCTTCCTTCCAGCTCATAGAAAGGATGACGCATGTCCACTTCCTGCAAACCTACGGAACAATCTCCGTTTTCCATGGTTGCCACAAAACGGTAGCGTTTATTTTCCGATTGCAGACGTTGACGTACACTTTCAAACTCGGCATCCATTTCATGAATGGTATTCCAGAAATCTTCCAGTGTACCATCAAAATAACGCTGCGGAATAAACAAGTTTTTCTTCACATCACTTTGTTCGACCTTATAACCGGCTTCCCTCGACAGAATAACCAGTTTCCTGATTACGTCCGTACCACTCAGGTCGATTCTCGGGTCAGGCTCAGCATAACGAGCTTCCTTCGCCAACTGAATAGCCTTGCTCAATGGAATTTCAGCACTGATGGTGTTAAAAATGAAGTTCAGCGTACCCGAAAGCACAGCTTCCAGTTTCAATATTTTATCCCCGGAATTAACCAGGTTATTCATCGTGTTGATGATAGGTAAACCCGCCCCTACATTGGTTTCAAACAAAAATTTGATTCCTTTCTTGCGGGCGATTTCTTTTAACTCAGCATAATTGACATAATCTCCGGAAGCGGCAATTTTATTGGCCGCTACCACCGATACGTTGTGTTGCAACAAGTCTTTATAGAGCGCAGCCACCTGATAACTTGCCGTGCAATCAACAAATACGGGGTTGTAGATATTCATATCCAGGATACCCTTCAGAATTACTTCCGGAGAAGTCGGGATACCATCCAGCGCAATCAATTCAGGATAATTACTTAGCATAATACCATCGCGGTTAAACAACACTTTGTTTTCATCCGCGATGCCCACAACCTTAATCTTCAGGTTGTTTTGTTTTTTCAGTTTGGGCTGTTGCAACATAATCTGATCCAGTAGACCGCCCCCTACCGTTCCGGTACCAACCAGGAAAATATTCAACTCCTGATATTCAGAAAGGAAAAATGCCTCATGAATTACATTCAGCGCTTTCCGGAGTGATACCGAATCAATTACAAAAGAGATATTCGTTTCAGAAGCACCCTGTGCAATGGCAATTACATTCACACCGCTGCGACCGAGAGCGCCAAACAATTTACCGGAAATACCGGGAATGCGTTTCATATTATCGCCCACCACCGCGATGGTAGCTAAATTCTTTTCAGCCTTAACGTTATTAATTTCTCCGATAGCCAGTTCATGCGCAAATTCTTCAGAGATCACTTTAACGGCAACATCAGCTTCCGCATTGGTAACACCAATAGAAATGGTATTTTCGGAAGAAGCCTGTGAAATAAAGAAGGCCGAGATGCCCACATTGGCCAGCGCACCGAACAGACGTTTACTCACCCCGATAACACCAACCATACCGAGTCCCTGCATGGTCACCAGCGCCGAATCATTGATGGATGAAATTCCTTTTACCGGTTGGTTACTCGTATCTTTTGCACGGGAAATATAAGTTCCCGGTGCATCCGGGTTGAATGTATTTTTGATTAAAATAGGAATATTCTGATGATATACTGGGAAAATAGTCGGGGGATAAATGACCTTAGCTCCATAATTACAAAGCTCCATTGCTTCGATGTAACTCAAGTTATCAATTACATAAGCCTTACTAATCACACGCGGGTCGGCAGTCATGAAACCATCCACATCCGTCCATATCTCCAGCACATCAGCATGTAAGGCAGCAGCCAGGATAGCCGCCGTATAATCAGACCCGCCACGACCCAGGTTTGTGATGACACCCGAATCCTTATCCGTAGTGATAAAACCGGGACAAACCGTCAACACCGGTTTTTCGGGGAAATAATTACGAATAAGCGTATTGGTTTTTTCAATGTCAAGCGTATGCTTCCCAAAAGTCGTATTGGTCTTGATGAAATCCGGAGAATAAGCATAAGCGGCACCTTCGATAACAGTAGCAATGATAACCGAAGAAATTCTTTCACCAAAACTTACAATTAAATCCTTAGTCTGTTGATTCAGTTCTTTTGTGTCGGCAACTTGCTTGTAAACAGCTAAGAGCTCGTCAAATAAGCTATTAATTTTAGCTTTGATACTATCAGCTTTCATTTCCGTCATCACACCTTTGATGACATCAAAATGACGTTTCACCACCGCATCAAACTCATTCTCAAAGTTCTGCCCCTTGAAGGCCATGTCGGTCAACGCGATCAGCTTGTCAGTTATTCCACCCAAGGCAGATACCACCACGATTACGGGTTCTTTCTCACTCTCAACGATGCGTTTTACATTTAAAATGCTTTCTACGGAACCTACGGACGTTCCGCCAAATTTCATTACCTTCATCTTTTCTATTAGCTTATTTTTTGAGCCTGCAATATTAGCGATTTTTCCCCAATAATTAAGTGGATTTTTTGTTTTTTAATTAATGAGTTGTATTTTCAGGAAAATTATACTACTTTTGCAGCGCTTTTCGAACAAAAAAGCAAACTTAGTGAAATGGTCCGGTAGCTCAGCTGGATAGAGCAACAGCCTTCTAAGCTGTGGGTCGTGGGTTCGAATCCCGCCCGGATCACGAAAAAAAGCTAATCATTTGTAATGGTTGGCTTTTTTT
>JARKQF010000235.1 GCA_029973975.1 Paludibacter sp. | reverse complement strand
CTGCCGGTCCAACCGCTACGGATGAAAACGGCACCTCTGCCGTAACTTCCCGTTCGGCATGGTCAATTATGTCATTCTTCGGTCGTATGATCTATAACTACGACAGCCGATACGTAATCAACGCAACCCTGCGTAGTGATGGCAGTTCTCGTTTCGGACCTGCAAAACGATGGGGATATTTCCCTTCTGTTTCTGCCGGCTGGAATGTTTCCAATGAAGAATTCTTTGCTCCGTTAACCGATATCATGACCATGCGACTAAGAGCCAGTTGGGGGATCAGCGGTAACTATAACATCAGCAATTACCGCCACATTCCCAATATGGCTCAGGGAACTTACAACCTGGGACAAGGAACTGTGTTTACCTATTATCCCGCCGCCTTCGTGGATCAGAAAATCGGCTGGGAAAAAACAAATCAGACAAACATCGGGGCCGACTTCACTTTCCTGAACGGGCGTTTGAACCTGATTGCAAACTATTATCATAGTGTTACCAACGATTTGTTGTACAACACAACGGTTTCAGCTGTAACAGGTTACACCGGTTCCTGGACTAATCTTGCCGAAGGTAAGGTATACAACGAAGGATTTGACTTACAAATTGACGGGGGCATCATTGCAACACAGAATGTAAAATGGAATGCCGGATTTAACATCTCTGTTAACCGCAACAAGGTGATGGGACTCAGCGATGAAATCATCACCAAAGCACAACGTGGCCAGATCACGCACGTGACTCGCAACGGGTTACCTATTGGTTCCTATTACGGTATGGTTAGCCAGGGTATCATCAATGCCGAAGACTACGCCAATATCCTGATCGACAAAGCCAACCAGAACACACCGGATTATGTGCTGGCAGGACCTCCTGTCGCTGATTATGACAACGTGTACATGGGTGATGTAAAATGGAAAGATGTAGATGGTAATGGCAAAATCACTGAAGACGACAGAGAAATTATCGGGAGCAATTATCCTGATTTCACATTCGGATTCAACACCAGTTTTAGTTGGAAAGGACTAACTCTTTCAACAACTTTCGACGGACAGTACGGAGCTGAAGTCATCAACTTCTCACGTTACTATATAGCAAATCAGGAAGGCGGCGTAAATACCATGAAATGGGGTGTTGACCGTTATCGCGACGAATCAAACCCCGGAAACGGAATGGTATATCGTGCCAATCGTTCGGCAAAAAACCTGAACACCAAGTTCTCAACCTATTTTGTTGAAGACGCTTCATTCCTGCGCTGTACAAACATCACACTGGGATACAATCTGTCTAAAAATCAATTGCTCAACAAACTTACCATCAGCAATATATATGTGTACGGATCAGTCGACAATGCTTTGATGCTTACTGACTACCTGGGTTATAACCCCGATGTTGATTACAACTCTGGAAACTTGGCTCCGGGTATCGATTTTGGGACTTATCCGCTGGCACGTACTTACAGTTTAGGTGTAAAATTATCCTTCTAACAACTAAAAGTTACATCATGAAAAAATATTTTAAATATCTATTAATCATCCTGATCCCTGGTTTATTAAACAGTTGTGATTCTGATTTTCTGGACTTGAAAGATCCGAATGCATTCGATGTGCATAAGTTTTATCAAAGCGAACAGGACATGGATGATGCCTTGTTGGCAGCTTATCAGGCTACACGGTCTTTCTATAACTGGATGTTCTTTGTTACCGAAATGAAATCGGATAACGCTACTACTTTTGATTCAGGAACTTCAAGTGGATTGTATTACACCTTTGTCTCCCATCAGGTAACCTCGAACAACACCATCGTGGCCAATATCTGGAACGGACTGTACAATACCATTTACAAAACCAACCTGGTACTTAAATACATCGACAAGGTAAAAATGAGCGATGAGAGCCGTGAAAGAATGATAGCTGAGGCTAAATTTTTACGGGCATTGTCTCACTTTTACCTGGTACGCTTATACGGACCGGTACCCGTTGTCGACAGGGTAATTGAAACTATCTCTGAGGCAAACGCCATGACCCGTCAGCCATTATCCGATGCCTATACTCTCATCATCAGCGACCTGGAGACATTGGCGAATTCAACTGTGGTACCCGCATTCTATGACGCTAACAACGCAAACTTCGGCCGGGCAACCAGTACGGCAGGTGCAGCTCTGCTTGGAAGGGTTTACCTTCACATGGCTGCCACACAGGGTAATGATGAATACTACACCAATGCTATTACCTATCTGCAGAAAGCCATTACGCTGAAAGGATATAACGACTTCCCTTCCGGAGCAACTTATCCCCGTGTTTTCGGAACATCTAACGAAGGAAATGAGGAAATCATTTTCCAGTGCATGTACCTGAGCACCTCCAGCGAATCATCGCCATTTGCACAGTACTTCCAGCCATTGGGATTGAAAGGTTTGACTTCGCAAATCGACGGACGCGGATTCAATGCCGGTCAGGAAAACCTGTTTATGGAATATGAAACCGGGGACCGCCGTACTTCTACAGCTATCCTGAAAGCGCCAAACAACCATTATTACACAAAAAAATACGTTGACTTATCAAATCCAACCGGTTACCATGGTAATAACTGGATTGAAATCCGTTTTGCCGATGTATTTCTGATGCTGGCTGAGGCTTACGAAAGAAAAGGCATGACAGTAGAAGCGAAAAATTATCTGGACAAAGTACGTGTGCGTGCCAGTTTGCCTAAATATGACAACTCAAACGCCGCCTATCACACCAAATATCCTACACTCAGAGATGCCATCTTCCACGAAAGAAGAGTTGAATTATCGTTCGAAAATCATCGTTGGTTCGATCTGAGAAGAATGTATCCGAATGACAACGACTTTGTAACATTCATGCAAAGTGTAGTGGAGCCTAATGTTGGGAACAAATACACCGGTTTTAAAGCGTATGAAATTTTATTACCGCTGCCTTATGACGAAGTGTTCCTGAATAAGAACCTGTATCAGAATGATGATTATTAATAAACAACACCCGATGTCCTGTCTTCTGTCTTAGGAAGACAGGATCTAAGGGGAATAAATAAGCAATTAAAAATTTAGATGAATATGAAAAAAATTACATTATTATTTGTGTCTTTACTCATTGTTTTTTCGGCTTTTGCTGAAATTAAAGTCGAAACATTTGAGGGTGCTCACAATGTTAGTCTTAGTGGCTCAAGCACCTACGTAACCACACCGACACAGTCTTTAGCGCCATCCGATGCTACAGGTTTGAAATGGACTACATTATTAGGAACTGTTCGCACAGGTCTTGGAAACTTCAGTGGTACTGCTGCTGTAATCAGGGCTATGAAACAGCCAAGCGAGAATGCAATTGGTTATGGTTACCTCGTTAGCGACTCAATTACAGGGGGAATCGACAGTCTGTGGTTTGACTGGAACAGTAATGGTGCTGAAAGTGGCAATTGGGATATTCGCATTCTTATCAATGACGTAGAAGTCGGAGCCATCAATCAGGCTGCCGGGACCCAAAAAACAGCGACAGAGATATCAGAAGGTAATGCCTATAAATACAATGTGGGAGGACTTGATATTGCAGGAAAATTTGTAATAAAAATTGAAAATCGTTCTCAATACTCAGGTACTTCTAATAAATTCCGTTTTGTTCTCGATGATTTATCATGGACAAGCTACGTTGCGCCCGGAGAGAAGCAAGATCCGTCTTTTACCTATGTGGTAAAGCAAATCACCAAACTACTTTCTGCGGACAACTTTACAAATAGTTTAACCAACAATTCTGACGGTGTGGTTACTTATACCAGCTCGAATACATCTTGTGCGACGATAAACCCAAATACAGGAGAAGTTGACATCGTTGGCCTGGGTACTACAACAATTACGGCTACAGTAGCTGAATCCGAAAATTTTAATGAAGCATTTGCAAGTTACGAGTTATCGGTTAAACCAGACAACTGGAAGATAGAAACATTCACCAATATTTCCAACGTTTGTATCGTAAACCCGGCAGCGACCTCCTGCAGTCAGACTCCCGTTACCGATTTAATGGATAATAATATCAACTGGACTTACTGGTTGGGGGGTGGGAACACACAGCTTTTTGGAAACAATGCCATGTATCTCCGTGCAAGATTAACTACAGAAACTGATTATGATTATGGTTATGTTAAAAGTGATTCAATTGAAGGAGGAATCTCGGGTTTAAGTTTCCAATGGAATCAGGGAGGTACTGAAATTGGATATAATTACAATGTAGAGGTTTCAGTAAACGGTGATGTCGTTGGAGCAATTACAGATGCCGGTGAAGGTGCTGCATTTTCAACCCCTAAAACATTTTCTGTAGACGGATTGAAGTACGACGGCAAATTTGTGGTAAAAATTGAGAACAAATCAGCTTATGAAGGAACAAGTAATAAACTACGTATAGTTATCGACAATATCGAATGGACAGGCTATGAATCATCGCCGGCTACCTCTGTTGATAATAACCATCACAATCAGACTAAGGTTTATCCGACACAGGTTAATGACGTGTTAAACATACAATCAGTTACAAAAGACTTTTCAGTAAAAGTCTACAATCAAATGGGAAGTCTGATTGCTGAATATAAAAATGCAAATATAATTCCTTTCGGCAATTTCGCTGCAGGGATGTACATCATCAGAATACAATCAGAAAACAAGGTGGATACCATTCAAAAGGTATTAAAGAGATAGTTTAGTTAACAGGTAGAAAGGTTGTATTAAAGATTCGGGAACTTTTCAGCAATTATGCTGAAAAGAGCCTGAATCAAAAACAAAGAAAATGAATCATAAATGTCATCACATACTTTCATTCATACTGCTCTTGTTGCTATCGAGTGCAGGTAGTAATCTTTTAGCACAAGGTTCCGACACCTTACGCATCGCAACCTACAATATTCGCTATGCTAACACGGGTGACACGGGTAACAGAAACTGGTCGGTGAGAAAGACATTTGTAGGAAATATCGTCAAATCGAATCGTTTCGACATTTTCGGAGTGCAGGAGATTGGTTCCGCAACACAACAAAGCGACCTGATGGCTCAACTGCCCGGATACAGTATTTTCTGGAAAGGTAGAAATAACAACGAAGGCACGTCGGGTGAAAGAGCTGCGATTATTTACAGGACAAGCCGTTTCCAAATGCTTGAAAACGGATGGTTTTTTCTTTCTGAAACTCCTTATACGTATAGTATCGGTTGGGATGCCCAATTAGCAAGAATTTGTATGTGGGCAAAAATGTATGATATCGTAACAGAAAAAGAATTCTATTTTTTCAACACCCATTTTGATCATGCCGGTGCAACAGCACGAAACGAATCTGCTAAACTTGTTATTAAACAAATAAATGAGATTATGGCTGATTCTAATTTACCGGTATTCCTCACAGGAGATTTCAATTTTTCAACTGAAACCGGGACAACTGCTTATGCCACGCTACTTGATGGAGGCTTAAGCGACAGCAGAAAAATTGCACCGAGAAGACAGACTACCGGCCCTGTAGGGACAGCCAACAACTGGAATCTGGCGCCATCAAACATCACTGAATCGAAAAGAATTGATTTTATTTATCTGAATCAGAAGTCAGAAGTGCTGTCGTATGCTACCATCGACACAAAATATGTTGACGATGCTTATCCCTCAGATCATTTCCCGGTACTGATTACAGCAAAAATAAAAGAAGTAGCATCAGGATTAAACAACAACTTAACAGATGCAGGTTTGAAAATGACCTATGTCAATAACGAAATACGGATTTCAGGAGAAACTCCTTTTGCTTGCGAAATATACAACAGTATCGGCGTTCTGAAAAGAACCTCAAAGGGAAAAACAAATGACATTGCTTTTAAAGGTCTGGATAAAGGTATTTACATCATTAAAACCACCAGCGGACAAGCAACAGTCAGCACTAAAATTATTATAAATTAAAATAAATCTATATTACTAACTTTAAAATTAGAACGTTATGAGAAAAAGTTTCTTTCTTTTAATCGCATTCTTCGCGTTGACCCTGCATACCAATGCACAGGTCATGGAATGGTACACCTACTGGGGTAGCAATGTGGCAGGAAGCCAGATTCAACCAATGCGTATGGTTGTCGACAATGCCGGCGCTATCTATATAGCTGCTCGTTTTGGCGGCAGCAGTGTTCAGATTCTCGACCAAACAGTTCCAAGTCAGTCGGGTGTCGACCTGGGCGATGCTATCATTACCAAAATGACATCAGAAAAAGTAGCTGTGTGGAGTCGCAAATTGGTTGCCTCAGGTGAAGCTGCTGTCAGCGACATGGTTATCGACAATGAAGGCAACCTGGTGGTTACAGGGACTTTCAAAGGAACGCTCCAGGCCGATGAAAACAATTCAATGACCATGGCAGATCCTTCCGGTTATGTTGCCCTTTCAATCTTTGTAATTCGTTATGACGCAAACGGAAACGTGCTCAACATGTGGCAATTGCCAACTGAAGAAGCTACCGTGGACAATGTGTCTGTAGACGGCTCCGACAACATCATCATTTCAGGTACTTTTGGCAGCGAAATGTCTTTTGACCCCGCCAACCTGAACAACTTTGTGGGAAGCACTCAATACTGGAACCAGATGTATGTGGCCAAGTATTCCAAAGAAGGTGCTTTAGTTTGGGCTAAATATCAGCAAACGGCCGATGCCAGTTTTGTGAATGCATTCTCTAAAGCAGATGCAGAAGGTAATGTTTTTGTCAGTGGCGCTTTCTCGGGAACAACAACCCTGGCAGGTGCTACGCTCACAACCAACACAGCTATCAATGACCTGTTTTTAGTTAAATATTCACCAACAGGTGATGAAAGCTGGGTAAAACACATCAAAGGATCCCGCAGCGACAAAGCGGCAGGAATTGAAATCAGTCCTATCGGCGATGTGGCTGTATTGAGCAATTACCGTTCTGAAGACATTACAATCAACCAGAGCACCGACACCCTGCAAAACGGCTTTGGAAAAGCCGGTGATGCCAATCAGGATCACCTTGGGATTTTCACATTTAACAAAGACAACGGTGATTACCGCTGGTGGTATTCATTCGGACAAGGTTCTACTGTCGGTGGTGGCGGAGCTTTCGGTAACAGCATTCGTGTAACGAATGAAGGCGTTTGGTATGTTGGTGGTGGTATGTCTGCCCGTTTTGGTGATTTATACTCGCATTCTGTATTTGGTGGAAACTCGAATTCCGGCATCAGAACCGTTGACGGAGTATGGATGCAACACAACACCAACGGTGGGGTTGACGCACTCTATCTTGTTTTGACACGCGAGGGTAAACTGGCATCCATTGCCCGTCCTGGTGGAACGCAAACAGAAGCAATTAAAGATATTGCATTGAGTCCGGATAAAAACCACGTATACATGCTTTTAGACATCAAAGCAAGGGCTAACGTGATTTACACTTCTCCCGACAATATGTTTGACAGTTTTACTGACTTTTACACCAATTTCCCCGAACGCAAAAGCATGTATACCCTTCTGCCGGCATATTGTCCTGAAACTCCGGTAGACAACAAATACACTTCTGCATACGTAGGATTTACTTCTACTTTACTAGGTAAATATAAATTACCGGAAATAACTCCGAATCAATTGCCCGAGTTTACTGTTGGAGTGGAATACAACCAGCAATTAGCTATTGCATCTCCTGCAGGAACACAAAAATTCTATCAACTGGCAATTCCGGAAGAACTCAACTTCTACAACAACGCATTGATTGGAACGATCTCAAAGGCTGAAAACCTGTATTTTGGTGTTATTGCAACCGACAGTACAGCCAATCCGGGAACTATTACATACTACGCCCAGGATCCAAAAGGTGAATCAATTCGTGGAAGAAGCCGTAACGTGCGTTACATGTCTCTGAATGTAAAAGATGACACTTCGGTGAGAAATCCGTTAACAGCAAATGCTACATTCTATCCTGCTGTTACTTCTGACATACTGAATATCAAAACTTCAGAAGCAAATTATGTGGTTAATCTCTACAACCAGGTTGGTCAGTTGATCGGAAGATACAACAACCCAATCAGTATTAATGTAAAGAACTTACCCGCCGGGTTATATCACGCACAACTTAAATCAATGACCGGAGCTGTGAAAACAGCTAAATTTATCATTGAATAAATAACTTCTACAGGAGGATATCCTCCGGGGTTTTCCTCCTGTAGTTTTTTCTTTTCTGAAATCTGGTATTAGTAAAAAAAGATGTATGAAAAAGGTATTCTCTTTTCTTTTTATTGTTAGTTTTATTGCATTTACAGGTAATGCATCCGCACAAGTTGACAGCATTACTGGTTTTGTCAGAACAAACACAGGAACTCCTGTTCCTAATGCTGTTATCAGCGACGGATATGCTGTTGTTAAAACAGGATCCGATGGTTATTACTCCTTCCCCCGTCACGAACGTACCGAATTTGTTTTTATCTCTGTCCCCGAAGCGTACGAAATCCCCATGGGTAATGACGGAGCACCTCAAATTTATGTCCGGGTTTCAGAGACGGGCAGTTTTTCTCACAATTTCACTTTAGTCCCTTTTGCCGATGGCGGCGCGGCCGATTTTAACCATGTTATGATTGGCATTTCCGATCCGCAGGTCAGAAGAGATTATGAAACATGGCGTTTCAGAAATGAAACGATCAAAGACATTAAAGAATTAAAAGCATCCTACCCTGCCGGCACCCGGTTTTACGGTGTAGTCGTAGGAGACCTGGTTTGGGACGATTACGGACGTATGGAAGAACATAAAGCTTCCGTAGCAAATGCAGGTTTTCCGGTTTTCAATGTAATAGGCAACCATGATCATGATATGACTAAATGTGGTGACATTGAATCCGATCATTATTTCAAAGCTTCTTTCGGTCCAACCTATTACTCTTTCAACAGGGGAAACATCCATTATGTAATGATGGACAATATCGACTACATTGGTTGCAACACAAAAAATTACACACACAATATCACGCAAAATCAGATTGACTGGTTGATTAAGGATCTTGCAGAAGTACCCATTGAAAAAACCATCGTGTTATCGGTACATGCACCCATGCACGGGTCAAGTGTGGTAAACAGGCAAACGGTATACAACCTGATGGGAGGTCGCCGAAACATTCAACATATCATTGCCGGCCATCATCACCGCTTGACAAACAACGAGATAAGCACCAGACTTTTTGAACATGTACTCGGCTCGGCAAACGGCGCACAATGGGCGGGTGACTATTGTTCCGATGGGGCTCCGAACGGTTATGGGGTATTTGAAGCCGGAGACAGGGGATTCAACAACTGGTATTACAAAGCAACCGGAAAAAGCAAAGATTATCAGTTTGAGGCCTATCCTGCCGGAAGTTTCAACGAAAGCAACGGCAAAGGCGATTATATCATGGCCAATGTTTGGAATTATGATAGCCGATGGAGTGTCAACATATACGAAAATGGCGTAAAAAAAGTAATGCAACAATTCTCCGGTGTTGACCCCCGTATATTCGACTTTCTTGCCAGAGAAGGAGACACACGCCCCAACTACCCGGGAAGTGACGGAGGAACTACTGCATCTCAGAATCCGGGATCTTCTGCCACACCTCACATGTTCTCATACAAACCGACAGATCCGGATGCTGAATTTATAGTTGAAGTTACCGACCGGGCGGGAAATGTATACACGAAAAAACTGCCACGCAATATCATGGCTGCTTCTTTTGAAAAAGAAGAGAATGAATATGTCTACCGTCAGAATTTCAACACACTACCCTTCTACCCTAATCATTTATTGACAGACAAAACGGCTAAAGGGACTTTTGTTCCCGGACATACCCCTGAGGGTTGGTATGTTACCACTTCCGGTAATATCCGTCCATCCGGAAGCATTGTTCCAAACTGGTCAACGTTCAATTATTACCGTATCAACAACGGAGATCAAAACGCGGGATGGATATATTCATACGGCGCAGGAAATCCTGCAGTTCCTAACGAACATTCAACAGAACGTGCCCTGGGTTCTCTCATCTCCTCGACTCACCGTAATATCCATTTCGGAGTAGTAATTGAAAATAATACCGGTGGATTTTTAAGCGGACTGGAAATTGATTACAACGGCGAAATGTGGCGTGTTGGAACTAATCCCGCAACGCAACAGACACTCACTTTCTCCTACGCTGTTAATCCCGACGCAAAAGCTTTACGTGAGAGAACACAGTGGATTTCACAGGTTGCAACTACAACCATAGACTCCTTGTCGTTCATTTCTCCGGCTAATAACACGGCGGTACAATCGGGGTTAACCGATGCTGCTATTGATGGGAATAATGCAGCCAACCGCGTTCGCATCAAGGGTAAAATCGAGGCACAGATTGCCCCGGGGCAAGTGGTTTTACTACGTTGGGAAGACATCGACGATTCCGGGAACGATCACGGACTTGCTATCGACAACCTCATTATCAAAGCTATTCCGGAAGAAGCAAACAGTACCGGTGAACTGAATGAAAATCGCAATACATTTTACAATATTGAAAAAAAAATATTTCTCACAGGAAATCAGCACGAAAATAAAATAACAATCCACGACATTGCCGGCAGAATTATATTTCAAAAAACTGTTCACACTAATATGTTGGATCTGACTGGCATAATCGGTAACGGAGTTTTCATTGTACGTATTGGTAACACAGCTAAGAAACTAGTATTTTAAAGAGAAAACAGATGGAGAAAGATGTAAAAAGTCTGAGAAGGACAGGTGTGTTTTGGGCTGTAACGATTGGTTACGGACTATTCTATGTAACACGTTTAAGTTTAAATGTTTTAAAAAAATCAATTGTTGATGAGAGTATTCTGACAGAATCTCAACTTGGGATGGTAGGCTCTGCCTTGTTCTTCACCTACGCAATTGGTAAATTGCTGAATGGATTTCTCGCCGACCGGGTGAATATCCGTTATTTCATGGCAATATCACTCTTAATTTGTTCTATTGCTAATATTTTGCTTGGATTTCAAACCGCATTTTGGTTTTTCCTGATACTGTGGACACTCAACGGATGGTTCCAATCCACCGGAGCTGTCAGCAGTATCATCGCCCTGAAAAGATGGTATCCACCCCACAGGATAGGTACTGTTTACGGTTTCTGGAGCGCCAGCCATAACATTGGAGAAGCCATCACATTCACTTTCACTGCTTTTGTTGTAGGAACTCTGGGGTGGCAATGGGGATTCTGGAGCGCCGGTTTTCTAGGCCTGCTGGGTGTTTTGCTGATTTTCTTTTTCCTCATCCCGAGACCATCAGCTTCCAAAGACGCATTTCACGAACAACTCGTGGTTAAACAGCAAAACATCGGTCTGAAACAACTGGAAGTACTCAAAAACCCGATGATCTGGATGTTGGCACTCAGTAGCGCTTTTATGTATATTGCTCGTTATGCTGTAAACAGCTGGGGGATATTCTATTTCGAAATAGAAAAGGGATATACGGTACTGGAAGCCAGTTCGCTTATTTCAATCAGTTCTGTTTTCGGGATATTCGGGACTATCTTCTCCGGACTATTCTCTGATAAATTCTTCAAAGGAAGCCGGACTATTCCCGCAATACTCATGTCTGCGCTGAACTTATTTGCATTATTGCTATTTCTGTTGGTTCCTGCCGGATATTACTACATCGATATCATCAGCATGGTATTGTTCGGAATTTCCATCGGAGTACTAATTTGTTTCGTTGGTGGTTTGATGGCTGTCGACATCGCTCCGAAAGAAGCCGTAGGCGCCGCTGCAGGAGTAATCGGAATTGCCAGCTACATTGCCGCTGGGGTACAGGATATTCTCAGTGGTTTCCTCATCGAAGGTAAAAAGACAATTGTTGATGGTGTCAATATGTATGATTTTGATAATATCCGCTATTTCTGGCTGATAGCCGGGGCATTATCACTTACTTTCCTGATTATCATTGCAGGAAAACACCGGAAAGCCGAAAAAGAATCACAGGAAAACTACACAGAAGTTTAGTATTTAAAAATTAAAATATAGATGAAAACACGCATAAAAAAATCGACGCTGTTATTCGTATGTATCAGCACTCTGGGTTTGATGTCGTTTGTATGTAAACCTACTGATAATAAATTACCCAAAGACAATATCCGCCTGGCGGTATATAACATCCGCGGAGAAAATCCGAATGATGGGGTAAACCTCTGGAAGTTCAGAAAAGATTCGTTAATTAAGGTTATTCTGAAGAACAACATGGAAATAGTGGGACTTCAGGAAGCTGTTCAATTTCAACTGGAAGATATTGTGACCGGAACTTCATATAAGTTCGTTGGAAAAGAAGGTTTGTTTAATCCGATTATTTATGACGGAAAACGTTTCGACACCATTGAATGGGATATGTTCTGGCTGAACGAAAACAACGAGACAGAGGTAAAAGGCTGGGACGGGAAATATGCCCGTTACTGCACCTGGGTAAAATTTAAAGACAAAAAGACCAAGAAAGAATTCTACTTCTTTAACACCCATTTCGACCACAAAGGCCTGATGGCGAAAACCAACAGTGCAATACTCATCAGCAAAAAAGCAAAAAAGATTGCAGGCAATACTCCTTTCTTAATTGGGGGCGACCTGAACAGTAAACCGGATACAGAAGCCTATCGGATTTTGTCGGAGAACTTTGCAGACGCAAGAAAAACGGCGCCACAGGAAAGAGTGTATGGCCCGGTTGGAACTGCTCATAACTTTGGCGGCGTACACCCGGTACGGATTGATTACATTTTCACTACGCCTGAAATCAAAATATACACCTACCGGGCAATTGATGAAGCGTATGAAAACAATCTGTTCCCTTCCGATCACTATCCGGTATACGTGGATTTAACCATTAAATAAGTTATCTAAAACAGTATCAAATAAAAATTATTATTGAAAAGATGAACGTAGCTGATGAGTTTAAAACTTTATATAAAAAACTGATTGTATCCTGTCAGGCTGAAGGTGACTCTCCCTTTAATTCTCCTGAAGGTGTGACTAATTTTGCCATTACGGCATTGCAGGGTGGTGCTGCCGGAATCCGTACCTGTGGGGTAGAAAAAACCAAAAGTATTGTCGAGCATACCGATGTCCCGGTAATCGGACTGACAAAAGCCTATTTTCCGGACAATACCGTGTGCATCACCGGGACTTTCGACGACGTGGAGGCATTGATTCAAACGGGTGTACACATTATAGCTGTCGATGGCACTTTCCGCATCAGAGAAAATAATTTCAGCGGTCCGGATTATATTGCAGAGATCAAACGCAGGTTTCCCGACGCCCTTATCATGGCAGATATTTCAACCATTGAAGAAGCTCAGGCCTGCAAGAAAGCTGGTGCGGATTGTGTTTCGACCACTTTATGTGGTTATACGCCGGAAACGATACACGAAAGTAAAAATGGTCCTTCCATTGAATTATTGAAAAATTGTGTGCATTTATTTCCGGGTTATCCCGTATTTGCCGAGGGAAGATACAATACTCCGGAAGATGCCGCACTGGCAATTGAAGCCGGGGCCTGGGCTGTGGTAGTTGGTTCTGCTATCACCCGTCCTCATTTAATCACGAAATGGTTTGTTGAAGCCATCAATAAGTAAAATTAAATTATCATGAATATTTTTTTCGGAACAGATGGTTGGCGGGCATATCTGGACTCTCAAATCAACGAAGAAACTGTAAGTGTTGTCGCCCAAGCTTTTGCTGACTTTACAAATAATCAACAAGCGAATAAGCCCATCGCAATCGCTTATGATACCCGTAGAAACTCACGGCTTTTTGCCACGATTTTCGCTGAAGTCCTTTCGGGAAATAACATCCGGGTGCTATTGTCTGACCGGATTATCCCTACTCCGGTACTTTCCTTTACCACCAAACTCAAAGACTGTTTTGCCGGCGTGATGATAACCGCTTCGCACAATCCTCCTGCCTATAATGGTATCAAATTCAAGTCATCGAAAGGCGGACCGTTTTCTTCCGAAGAAACAAAGGAAATTGAAAAGTTACTTTATCAGTCTCCGGTAAAAAAATCAACGTCATTGATTACTGAAATGGATATGACTCCGGCTTATGTCAGCCAAATCGAACAACTGGTTGATTTCAGCAAAATTAGAACTGCCGAAATTCCTGTTTTGATCGACAGCATGGGAGGTGCGGGAACTAATTTTCTGGAGCAATTGCTACTCAAACATAACTGTGTGGCTTCTACTATTTTCGGCGAACCCTCCGAAACTTTCCACGGCAGGCTGGCTGAACCCATAGAGCAAAATCTGGAGCCGTTAAAAGAAAAACTGACAAAAGGCAATTATGCGCTTGGCGTTGCTACAGACGGGGATGCCGATCGGCTCGGGGTTTGTCTGGATAACGGTCAATGGCTTTCTGCGCAAAACACGATTCTGTTGCTGGTTGATTATATCAAGAGAGTGAAAATGGTTCCCGGAGGACTGGTTAAAACATCTTCTGTAACCGATAAAATTCGCAGTTGTTTCGCATCTGATACAGTTCGTGTTCATGAAGTGCAGGTTGGCTTTAAATATATTGCTGACATCATGATGCAAGAAGAAATTGCATTCGGTGGAGAAGAAAGTGGCGGTTTTGGTTTTGGCATGCACATTCCGGAACGGGACGGGATTTTTTCTGCTCTCATAATGATGGAAATGCTGGCTGTCTCGGGATTAAAAAAACTCTCGGCTTACCTGCAGGAAAGACAGGACTCAATCGGATTGGTTTATTATGACAGAATTGATGCTCATTATGACAAGCCGGATAAGAATCAATTACTTCCAATGGCTTTTGAAAGTAAAATAAATCAAATCGGTCGGTTTAAAATCACTAGGACTGAATCGTTCTTGAGTAGTCGCGGTATCATCAACGGACTGAAATTTATTTTTGAAGGGGACTGTCGATGGCTGCTTATCAGAAGTTCCGAAACCGAAGACATAATCCGTTATTATGCTGAAGGACAAAGTGATGATGAAGTGGAAAAATTACTCCAACTCGGGCAAACATTATTAATTAATATTTCGAACAATAAAATTGCGTTATCATGAGAAAATTACTCATAGCAATCATAGCAATTCCGTTTCTGTTTGGTTGTGTCAAAAAAACAGAAAACAAAGCAGTGCTCCGCATCATGTCGTTTAATATTCGTTACGACGAACCTAAAGATGGTGAAAACAACTGGAAATTCCGCCGCAAGGCTTGTGTGGACATGATCAACGATCAAAAGCCTGATGTTTTCGGTATTCAGGAAGGCATCATACATCAGGTTAACTTTCTGGATTCGGCACTGGTAGATTTTACTTTTGTCGGTGAAGGACGCGATAGTCTGATAAAGAACAATGAATACACAGCAATATTTTACCATACCGGCAGATTTGACTTATTAAATTCAGGAACAAACTGGTTAAGCGAAACACCTGAAGTTTCTTCAAAAGGTTGGGACGCCAAGTACAATCGTATAATGACCTGGGTACATCTTAAAAATAAGAGCGACAACAAAGAATTTATCGTTCTGAACACCCATTTTGACCATCGCGGAGCTCAGGCACGCATCGAGTCAGCAAAGTTGATCGTTCAAAAAGCGTCTGAACTGTCCGGAGATACACTGATGACATTTGTTTTGGGGGATTTTAACACCCTACCTAACGATTCATTACTTAGTCCTGTCTATCAATATCTTGAATCATCCCAGTCAATGGCTGCAAAAACAGATTCATTAGGCACCACAAATGAATTTAAAGTTACACAGGAAGGCAGAATCATTGATTACATATTCTATCGTTTTGCCACGCCAATCCACTATCAGACGATCATAAAGGATTATGGAGTTCCCTATATTTCAGATCATTACCCGATTATGACGGTTTTTGAGTATTAAAAACATTTTATTTACTTTTGTCATAAGGAAACAAACTATAAAATTAAATACTTAAAACACATGAGAAAAATTTTCAATACAATCTTTTGTATACTGATAATCAATTACCTGAGTGGTCAAAACTCAGAATCACTTTCCATCACACTCGATTCGGAACAATACAAACAATTTGAAAAACATTTTGCTGAAAAAGAAAAAGCAAAAATGCGGTCAACCGATTGGGCGCGCTTTTATCGATATGAAGCCATGAATGATTCGATGCAGAAACCTGCCAAGGTGGTTTTTCTGGGTAATTCAATTACTGATGGATGGTATAAACAACATCCCGAATTTTTTATTGAAAATGGATTTACCGGTCGCGGAATCGGCGGACAAACAACCAGTCACATGCTTACCCGTTTTCAGGCTGATGTTATCGATCTGAAACCCAAGATGGTTGTTATCATGGCCGGGACCAACGATATTGCCCGTAACAACGGCATTATCAGTCATAAACATATCATGCAAAACATCAAATCGATGTGTGAGCTGGCTCAGTTTCACAAAATCAAACCGGTATTGTGTACCATATTACCTGCTTATGAATTCAGGTGGAATAAAGAACTGACCCCGGCTGCCGATATCAAATTGCTGAATGAAATGATTAAAGTATATGCTGATGCCAATAAGATTCCTTTTGTCGATTATTATTCGGCACTGGTAGATGAACGTGGAGGATTGCCGGCTGAAATTGCTGCTGATGGGGTACATCCTAACATGAAAGGTTACGCAATCATGGAACCGATTGTATTGAAAACTATCCGGAAATACGTAAAAAAATAAACTGTTTAATATGCAATTCAAGTTAATTCTACTGTTTTTATTTACAGGTTTATACCTGACCGCACAAACGCATGTCGATTCCATTATTAACAAGCTCAACAACCCCCACCTCAACGAAGTGCTTGTTGTAGCACACCGGGGTGACTGGCGCAACTTCCCTGAAAATTCCATTGAAGCAATTGAAAGTGCAGTCAAAATGGGTGTTGACATCGTGGAAATTAACATTCAGCGGACCAAAGACGGACATTTAATTTTGATGCACGATAAAACACTGGATCGTACCACAACAGGCAAAGGTCGTGTTGAAGACTGGACACTGGATTCCATCAAAACCCTTAAACTTAAAAATGGCTGTGCCATCAAAACGAAACATGTAGTGCCTACGCTTGAAGAAGCGCTTTTGCATGCAAAAGATAAAATCATGATAAATCTGGATAAGGCCGACCGTTATTTCGATGAAGTTTATCTTTTGCTTGAAAAAACAGGCACTGCTCATCAAATCATCATGAAAGGGAAAAAATCACCGGATGAGGTAAAAAAACAATTCGGGAAATATCTGGATAAGGTAATTTACATGCCCATAGTCGATTTGGATCAAAAATCAGCTTCTGTAAAAATGGATGATTTCGTCAACTCACTGCATCCGGTTGCTTTTGAGCTGTTGTTTGCCAAATCCAATAGCCAGGCTCCACAACAAATGAAACAAAAACTGGCCGGTAAAAGTCTGATTTGGTATAACACGCTTTGGGACACATTGGCAGGTGGTCGTGATGACGATATGGCGCTTAAAGACCCTGATAAATCATACGGTTACCTCATCGAACAACTTGGAGCACGCATCATTCAAACCGATCGCCCGGAAATGTTACTGGATTACCTGAAAAGAAAGGGCTGGAGATAAGAATCTTCTTCAAGTTAGTGCCGAGCAATAATCCTGCACCTGTTTAATCATACTTTGTTTCTCCTTTTCTTCCAGAAAAGAAGCTTCAAAAGAATTTTGGGCAAGCCGGCAGATCTCGGCATTTGATAAATTGAGTGATTCTGCAATTGCCAGATAGTTGTCTGTCACGTAACCACCGAAATAAGCAGGATCGTCTGAGTTGACAGTCACCAGCAGTCCTCTCTCCATGAGCTTTTTCAGTGGATGAAAACGTAAATCCTTCACCACCTTCAGTTTAAGATTAGAAAGCGGACATAAAGTAAGTGGTATCCTGCGTTGAGCCAGTTCTGTCAACAACGACTCATCATCCAACGCATTGTTTCCATGATCAACGCGGGAAACTTTAAGCAAATCGAGAGCTTCCCTGATGTAAGCAGCAGGACCCTCTTCCCCGGCATGGGCAACAGTCACGAAACCAGCATCCCTCGCCATTCCAAACACGTTTGCAAACTTTGCTGGAGGATGGCCAAGTTCAGATGAATCCAAACCCACACCCTGAATTAAATTTTTATACGGAATCGCCTGTTGTAGCGTTCTTATCGCATTCTTTTCATCCAAATGACGCAAAAAACACATAATTAAAGAAGTGCTGATACCAAACTGTTTTCGCGCATCATTCATCGCCCTGTGAATTCCGGCAACTACAACTCCAAAGTCAACTCCCCTGGTAGTATGCGTTTGGGGATCGAAAAAAATCTCGGTATGGATAACCCGATCATTATATGCTTTTTGTAAATAAGCAAAAGTAAGATCGTAAAAATCCTGTTCATATATCAACACTTTTGCACCAGCATAATACAGATCCAGAAAATCCTGCAGATTACTGAAATTATAAGCTCTTTTTAACTCATCAACAGTATGATATTTCAATTTCACATTGTTTCTTCGGGCAATCGCGAACATCAGTTCCGGTTCAAAAGTCCCCTCAATGTGTACATGCAATTCTGCTTTCGGTATACCTTTAATAAAAGAAGTTGTTGTTTCTTCCAGCATGACTTCAGATATTTTCACAAAAATTTATTTTTTTCCTGTAAAATTTAATTCAAATGCATTCGGCAATCCACCTCCCGAAATAGTTACTTTTCCTGTATGTTCCCCTGATGTCGTCGGATTGAAGGTAACAGTAAGATTATAACCCCGCTCTGCTGATGTCTGCGAAATGATATTCTCTGAAACGGAATACATTGAACCTGTTACATTAACCGTCAAATCTCCCTGAATTGAATTTGTCTTAATTCTGAAGGATTTTTGCACAGCATTACTCACGGTTCCAAAATTGATAATTTGCCCCGTGTTTACAACGTTACCTGTCAGAATAATTTCCGGCTGATTAACAGGAGGTTCCGGTTCCTGGTTCACATAAAACAATTGTGAGGTTTTATTTCCCCATATATATTCTTCCAGACCCGGAAAATCAATGAAAGGATTGCGGTTATTTTGTTTTAAATATACGGCTTCATTCCGGTTGATTTCTTTTTGACTGACCGGATCATTGCGACTCCATGTGAGAAACAAATCAATGGCATAAGATGTAAGCCCGTTAGCTGTATGATACACGATTTCAACATCCGTGCTTCCCGAATTTGCAGTAATCCAGGTTGAAATATTATCGGCGTATCGGGTTGCCATATACAAAACTGTTCTGGCAAAATCACCTTTATATTCATCTATCGGTTCAAAAACGGTCCCGGAATAGCCTGAAAAACCGGAACTACCCACTTTACTTCCATTATCAGAAGTATAGGTAGCCGAACCTACAACTCCATAGGGTAAATTTCCTCTTTTATTATTTACCCATCCATCAGTCGGATACACATTGAACAAATCCGAATACATGGGAGAAGCATCACTGAACCAACTGGCCGGTGTTGTATGTTCGCGGTTATAACAATTACACTCTGAAGAATAAGTACCACACTGATTTGAACCCAACGTAAAAGTACAATCTGAATACATATCCCATATCTTTCCGGTAGCAGGATTTATATCCGTATCGGCGTATGCTGTCCATAGCCCGGAGTATGAAACTCCACTAAATCCCTGTGTAATAATTTCTTTTAAAGCCAACCTCAACTGATTGGTATTCTTTGCATCAGCAGCATCGTAATATCCTGTAGGCACAGCCGCAAAAACACGAACTGTAAAAAACAGAATCAGTAAAAAACTAAAGACAAAAAATCTTCTCATTTATTTCAATTTAAAAATTCAACAGCCAAAACCTGAATAAAGTTTACAAAAATATGAATTTATTTCGATTCCGAGGTCTGGCTATCCACAATTACAGCACAAGCAGCATCTCCGGTTATATTCAACACTGTACGCAGCATGTCGAAAACCCGGTCAAGCGCATACAATAAAGGTAATCCTTCAATAGGGATACCTGCCGAAACCAGTACGGCAACAACAAGCAGGGTTGGTCCGGGCACACCAGCCTGCCCAACTGCACCCACGCTTGCCGTAATTGTAATGGCTATATACTGAGCGAGTGTCAGGTCGATGTTATAAAGTTGTGCAAAAAACAATGCCACCAGCGTGTAATAAATCGCATTACCAGTCATGTTGATCGTTGCACCCAATGGTACGACAAAAGAAGTTGTTTCTTTGCTGACCCCCAGTTTTTCTTCACAGGTTGCCATGGTAACGGGCAAAGTCGCCATCGAAGAAGAAGTAGAGAACGCCACAATCTGGGGGCGTATCATTGATTTGAAAAAGTGAGCTAGTTTTATTTTTGAGAATAATTTGAGAGTCAACGGATAAAACAACACCAGAATGATTAAGGCTGCAATCAGATTCACCCAAAACAGACTTCCTGCTTTCAGCAATATATCAAAGCCAAACGTTCCGGTAGCATCAGCCATCAGTCCGAATACGCCAAGCGGAGCGACAAGCATAACTTTCTGAATACACCAAATCAGCGCATCCAAAAACGTATTAAAAGCATTGAGAACAGGTTGTTTCTTCTGTGCTGACAAAGCGCTTAAACCAAAGCCAAAAAACAGTCCGAAGAAAATCAGTTGCAGGATATTGCCCTCGGCAAGCGATTTGATGGGATTGGCGGGTATGATATCCAGCAACATAGGCCAAAACTCCATTTTTTGGGGAGTCGCACTGTATCCTTCCGCAGGTAAAAATGATTTAATGGAATCGACCGACAAGCCAGCTCCTGGTTTGAACCATTCACCCAGCACAATGGCAAGAATAACAGCCAACACAGTGGTGATAAAAATATAAGCAATAGTGGTAATGCCGATTCTTCCGGCGGACCTAGTCGCACCTAACGAGGCCGAACCCGCAACGATAGACACAAAAACCAATGGAATAACCAGCATGCGAATCAACTGAATAAACAAATTACCCAACGGGGCAAACATGGCAGCCGACTCCCCTATTAGCTTTCCCACAACAACACCAATTACCATGGCAATGAGAATCTGCACACTGAGATCGGAAATGATTTTTTTAAACGATTTCTTCATTATATTTGATTGAAATTTTATGTCTATTTATGTCTACAGTTGGTCATTGCGAGGAGTTCACAAAGTGAACGACGTGGCAACCTCATATCTGTCTGCACATGACCATTTAACCTTCAACGATTCGCGATTCGCGATTCACTATTAACAAAGTCAGCAAACAAATCCCGGCAATCAACCCAAAAACCACAAAGCTATTATCATTTGTAATTAGCATAGTAATTGAGAACAATACTGAGGCTAACAATACAAAAATAAAAATAACCAGATTCATGTAAGCCAGTAATTGACCAAGTTTTCTACCGGCATCAGCCTGCTGTATTACCGTTAAATTCGGCACCTGAAATAAACCTCCAAAACAAGCAGTTAGGAAAATCAGCACCAAAAACAACTGAAAATTTATCTGCAAAAATACAATAATCAACAAATTCACCAACATTCCGGTCAATCCCCACAACATCAGACTTTTCCCCTTAACTTTTGAGGTCAGAACCCCTGACAGCCAGGTACCCAAGGCAATCCCGATGGCTGCAAATGCCATTACAAGACCTGTTGCTGTATTCGACACCTGATAAAATTTACCGGCATGAATAACAATATTCATTTGCAACAAAGCGCCAATCAGCCAAAAAGCAGAAACACCGAACACAGCGGCATTAACCTGTTTAAAAGATTTTGCCAACTGATAAGAGTCCCGCAAGAATCGCCAGGGGAACAAATTTACCGTCAGGGAAGATTCTCTGTCAGGAAGCGGCTCATCGGCTTTGATGTACAAGCTTGCCAGATACCCTGCGGCAGCAAGCCACATAAATACAGCGACAAACACCCAAACCTGATATACATCGCTCAACCACGAAGCCAGCACAGTCCCGGTTAGAATACCAAGAAAAGCCATGGTTTCAAACATTCCACTGCCAAAAGCACTCCCTTCAACACCTCCGATATCCCTTATCAATCCGTATTTTGCCGGCGAATACAAACAACTCTGAATTCCCATCAGCAGAACAGCCAGCATGGCAACCATTACCCATTCGTACAAAAAAGCGATGCAAGCAATTGCCATTATGGGAAACTCAACGAACTTAAGAACCCGAAAAACCTTTAATTTTGAATAATGAACAGCTAATTTCCCGCCCAGCGGGGATAAAATCAGGTAAGGCACTACCAGAGAAGCAGAAACCAGTGCAATAAGCTGTGACTGTGAGAGCCAGGATGGCAAATTCCAGCCAATGGCAACAAAAATAATGGCATTTTTCAGGAAATTATCATTGAATACACCTAAAAAGTTTGCTGCCAGCAGGCTTATCCATTTCTTCATCCGTATTATTTAATTTTTCAAGTGCAAATGTAGTAAAATGCAACTAATAGCGAATAACGAATAGTGAATAATCCGAATAACTGTGTCAGGAATCTCTTATAACCTCCCGAACTATTAGTTATTAGTTATTAGCTATGAACTGCTAACTTTGCCATATAATTTTTATTAAGATTCATTTACTATATTTTCTAAACAACAAAACATTCTTTCCTTATATATTGTTAAATATAAACCCCATTAGAATTTTAACATTTAAATAAGTGATATATTTGCATCATTATGAAGCGCAGCACCATTATCATATTGATTCTGTCCATGGTTTTTTCTTTTGTCGGACTGATCATCATCCAGGCACGATACGTAAAAGTAAATGCCGAGATGATTGAAAACCAGTTTGATGAAAGTGTACACAGGAGTTTATTGAGCACGGTCATTCTGGTAGAAGAAAATGAGGCGCTTGAATACCTGGCACAGACACTGGAGGGAGCGGACTATAACAAAAGTCTGAATTTGCTCCCCAATCTGGCACAGATGGATTCCGACAATCTGAATCAGATCGACACCACGAGCCGGAGATTATCATCTTATAATCAAAACCTCAGCAAGCCTAAAATCCGGATTTCAACCCGGCACGGGAAAGCGACAATCGAAGAGACTTCTAAATACCTGCAGGATAAGTTCAGGCAAAATTTTTCAAGATCAAAGACCATACTCGATCAGGCTGTTTTCAGGTGGCTAAGGGAGAGTAACAAAAAGGACATCAGCGAACGCGTTGATTTTGTAGAGCTTAACAACATACTCGAAAAATATCTGCTTAGCAACGGAATTGATTTGCCTTTTTACTACAGTGTTGTCGATAAAAGAGGACGTGAAATTTTCAGGTGCAACAAAGATTTTCATATCGGCCACAACGAAAGTACAAGCAGTGTTTATAAACAAAAGTTTTTTCCACTGGAAGAAAGCACCAATGAAGTTTACTTACAGGTCACTTTCCCCACAAAAAAGAACTTTATCATCAGTTCAATGTACCTGCTCTACCCTACCATTGTGTTAGTAGTGTTAATTTTATGCATTTTTATTGTTGCATTAATTGTTATTTTTAAACAAAAACAGTTGAACAATATTAAGAATGATTTTGTTAATAACATGACACATGAGCTGAAAACACCAATTTCCAGCATCTCGCTGGCATCACAAATGTTACAGGATCCGGGCGTGGGAAAAACTCCTGAAACACTAAAACACATATCGAAAGTAATCAGGGATGAAACCACACGGTTAAGTAGAATGGTTGAAGAAGTGTTAAAACTATCGCTCTTTGAAACAGAGAAATCTACCTTTAAAATGAAAGAAATGCATGTCAATGAGTTAATTGCTCATACATCTGAGATTTTCTCTTTGAAGGTCGCTAACAAGGGAGGAAAAATCACGACCATTTTAAAGGCGCAGGATGATTTAATTATGGCCGATGAAGTACACTTCACCAACGTAATTCACAACCTGGTTGACAATGCCCTGAAATACAGCGACAAGCCCTTATTACTAACACTGGAAACCTGGAACGAAAAAGACCATTTGCTGATTAGCATTGAAGACAACGGCATCGGCATACAGAAAGATGATCACAAGAGAATCTTTGAAAAGTTCTATCGTGTACCTACCGGCAATAAACACAATGTAAAAGGTTTCGGACTCGGATTGGCTTACGTAAAAAAAATAATCCAGGAACACAGAGGAACAATCAAGGTTGAAAGTGAATTAAACATCGGGACAAAATTTATTATTGCATTACCAACACTTAAATATACTGAATATGAATGATGAAAAAGTAAAAATCCTGTTATGCGAGGATGATGAAAACCTCGGCATGTTGCTAAGAGAATACCTTCAAACAAAAGGTTATGATGCAGATTTGCAACCAGACGGAGAAGCCGGATATAAAGCGTTTACACGCAGCAAATATGATTTATGCGTTTTAGATGTTATGATGCCTAAAAAAGACGGATTTGCACTGGCTGCCGACATCCGGAGTATCAACACTGACGTACCGATCATTTTCCTCACGGCAAAATCGATGAAAGAAGACATTCTTCAGGGCTTTAAACTGGGTGCCGACGATTATTTGTCAAAACCCTTCAGCATGGAAGAACTGCTTTCGAGAATTGAATCTATCCTGAGAAGGGTAAGAGGTAAAAAAGTGAAAGATGTAGTCGTATTTAACATTGGCGCTTTCATTTTTGATGCTCAAAAGCAAACCCTGGCATTTGATGGTGAAACGAAAAAATTAACCACCAAGGAATCTGAATTGCTCCGGCTGTTAGCATCCAATGCTAATAATATCCTGGAGAGAAATTACGCACTGAAATCGATCTGGGAAGATGACAATTATTTCAATGCCCGCAGTATGGACGTATATATTACCAAGCTCCGCAAACTGCTGAAAGATGACCCGAATGTGGCCATCATCAACATCCACGGAAAAGGCTATAAACTAATTACGCCACAGGCAGGGGAAGTTTAATCTATTCTGTCCTTTCAGGGCAGATCCGGTCAAAAGTCTAAGGTCTACTTTAGACTTTTGACTTTCGACTTCAGACTTTTAAACGAATCACTCTTATTTAAATCTGGCTTGTATTTCATCCTGCGTCCAGATGGTCATAATCAACTTTCCGTCAGGAGTATGATTGTGCGCCGGACAAGCAAAGAGCTGATCGACCAGGTCTGTCATTTCTTTTTTGCTCATCGTCTGACCAGTTTGGATAGCCGCTGTTTCGGCCAACGACAAAGCTATCTGTTCGTGGATTACCGACAAAGCATCTCCGGTTGCTTGTCTTACCCGCTCAAGCATATCACTCAACAAAGGTAATACCCCTGAAGTATTTTTCAACTGTGCAGGTATCCCTTTTACCTGATACTGATATGTTTTTTCTGCTTCAAATTCAAAGCCTACATACCGGAGCTCTGTTTTAATCTGTTCGAAAAACAAGTAGTCATCAGGCATCAGTTGCAGCACTTCAGGAAACAACAGTTGCTGAGAAAACCCTTTCTTCTCGCTTATTTCCTTCATAAACTGATCAAAAAGAATCCGGATATGTGCCCGGCGTTGATCAATCATCAACATCCCTGATTTAACTGAAGTAATGATATACCTGTTCTTTATCTGAAAATATGTCCCTGTGTTTTCACTGTCTTTATTCATCTTCGACTGAAAAATCTCAACCGGTCTGTCCTGTCCTGTTTCATTGAAGTCTGAGATCTCAGCTTGTTTCTCAAATCCTTTATATAACTCCTCCCATTCCATTTGCGGACGCTTATAAGTTGACGCTCCAAACGGATTGTAAGATGGATTGAAAGATGTTTTAGGCGGTGAAATAATACTATCAGCTTTCTGGACAGGAATATCCGGAACACCCTCCCTGTCAAAATCTATTGATGGAACAACATTGAATTTTCCCAATGCTTCCTTTACGGTTGCCGATAGAATAGACCAAATCGCCTGTTCGTTTTCAAATTTAATTTCAGTCTTGGTCGGATGAATATTGATATCGATCGTTTGCGGATCAACATCGAAATAGATAAAATACACCGGATTATCGGTTGGCTGTATTAGTTGATTATACGCCAGCATAACAGCTTTGTGAAAATAAGGATGGCGCATATATCTCCCGTTAACAAAAAAGAACTGATGTGCTTGTTTCTGAGCATATTCCGGTCGTCCGATAAAACCCTTAACAGCGACCAGATTGGTGTCGGTTTCAATATTCAGCAGTTGCTGATTGAGTTTCTTTTTTGCACTGCCGAAAACCTGCTCGATCCTGAGTTTGGTATTGGACACAGGCAGTTTAAATATCTCATCATCCCCGTCATAAAAAGAAAATTCCACATCGGGATGCACCAGCACGATCCGGTAAAACTCCTGCAGAATATGATTCTTCTCGACACTGTCGCTTTTGAGAAATCGACGACGGGCGGGCACATTAAAAAATAAATTTTTAACCTGAAAGGTAGTTCCTTTATCACACTGAATCGGTTCTTGTCTGAAAACCCGGCTACCGGCAATTTCAACCAACGTACCAAGTTCATCTTCCTCTCTGCGTGTGCGCATTTCCACCTGAGCAACCGCCGCTATCGAAGCCAGGGCCTCGCCCCGGAAACCCATCGTACGAATAGAAAATAAATCCTGTGCATCTTTTATTTTAGACGTAGCATGGCGCTCAAAGGCCATACGCGCATCTGTATCGCTCATTCCCTTCCCGTTATCCGACACCTGTACAAGCGTTCGCCCAGCATCTTTTATGGCTACTCTGACGAAAGTCGCACCGGCATCAATGGCATTTTCTACCAACTCTTTCAATACGGATGCGGGGCGCTGAATTACCTCTCCGGCAGCTATCTGGTTTGCGACAGAATCTGGTAACAAATGAATAATATCACTCATGAAGCTGAAATGTAAACTTTTAATGTCAGAAGAAATGAAATCTTATCTTACTAAAAAATAAGCAATTAATAATAGAATCATGATAATGATAATCAGGCGGATATTAGACTGTCGTGTTTGTGCCTGCTTTGAATTTCGGTTCCTATCAGCCATCTCACGGAAAGACCCCCGGCGAAGTACTTTAGGTTCGTATCCTTCGCTTTTATCTACTGTCTGCCCTTCTTGTTCCATTTTCTTCATACGATCTTTCTGCGCTTCCTTCTTCGGATCGTAGTATATCGGTTTGTATTTATAAACCAACGGCTTATGTAATTTAAAAAAACTCATATCTTCAGATTTTATATGATAATCAGTTATACGTATTTCAACCAGACCTAAACGCTCAATTCAAAACTAACCACTGACCACGAACCACTATATAAACTCTCCGTCGAATGAGACAACGGCATCATTCACAAACTGACGGATGCGTGCTTCTTCATCTTTCTTGCAAATCAACAACACATTATCCGACTCAGCAACCAGATAACCCGACAAACCTTCTATGACGGCCAGTTTATCCTGTGGCAATGCCACAATATTGTCACTGCTCTCGTAATACAATGTTTTACATTTTAGCGTGACATTTTGATGCTCATCTTTGTTCGACATTTCATACAATGACCCCCAGGTTCCGAGATCAGTCCAGCCAATATCGGCACAAAGCACATACACATTATCGGCTTTCTCCATAATTCCATAATCAATAGATATATTCATACAGGTTGGATAAATCTCATTGATAAAGTCCTGTTCTTTAGCTGTATTATAAATCTTATTACCAGCACTGAATCTCGATGCCACATCGGGTAACAAAGTCTGAAAAGCCGAATCAATCGTTTTCAGATTCCAGAGAAAAATGCCTGAATTCCAGTAGAACTCGCCTGTTTCATAGAAAACCTGCGCCAGTTCGGCATTGGGCTTTTCTGTAAATGTTTTTACTTTATGCAAATTACCCGCTCCTTCCTCTATCTGAATGTAACCGTATCCCGTTTCAGGGCGACTGGGCTTTATTCCGATCGTAAGCAAAGAATCATTTTTTTCTATAAAATCAATTCCGGTCTTCAAGACATCAACAAAATCATTTTCTTTCAGAATTAAATGGTCTGAAGGTGCAACAATGATGTTGGCTTGTTCAGTAAGGGCTTTTATTCTGTTTATCGCGTAAGCGATACAAGGTGCGGTATTTCGTCTGTGGGGTTCAAGCAACACCTGTTTTTCCTTTATTTCAGGTAGTTGTTCGAGTATTGTATCCTTATAAATCACATTTGAAACAATGAGGATGTTTTCTGCCGGAACCACTTTCCTGAAACGATCGTAAGTCATTTGCAATAAGGAGCGACCGGTTCCGAAAAAATCAAGAAACTGTTTCGGTCTGTTTGTTCTGCTAAAAGGCCAGAAACGACTTCCGACACCTCCGGCCATGATAACACAATAATTAGGATTCATGATATATCGAGTTAGATTATCTGCTTAAAATTTTTTATTTTCTTTTGACAGCACTAAGATAGTGAGATTATTTTGTTACGACAAAAAAACGGCTTTGTTTTTTGTAACCACAAAATTCATAACACTTATATTCTAATGAACTTTTAAAAACATTAATTTGTTGTAGTTTTCAACACTTTTAATTTTTAATCTGATATGACAATAACCATTAAAACGACTATTGAGGCTCCTGTTAATAAAGTATGGGAATACTGGAGCGAACCGAGACATATTGTATGCTGGAATGCCGCCTCCGATGACTGGCACACTACACATGCCGAGAATGACTTACGTGCAGGAGGAAGATTTTCATCGCGCATGGAAGCAAAAGATGGCAGTATGGGATTTGATTTTTCCGGCACTTATGATCTGGTTGTACCTTATAAAGAAATTGAATACACGCTTGATGATAACCGAAAAGTAAAAGCCTCATTTGTGACAATCGGTGATAAAACCGAAATAACCCAGAGTTTTGAGGCTGAAAGTATGAATTCTATTGAGTTACAACGTATGGGATGGCAGGCAATTCTGGATAATTTCAAGAAATATGTTGAAGCAAACCTGTAATAAACCATCTATGCAAATCTGCAGTTGAAACCAGATCAAACAAAAAACGGGGTAGTTTTAAAACCACCCCGTTTTTCTATATTAATACTAAATGATTGATTATTGCTCATTAGCTTCCATGTCCAGCACATTTTTTCTCGCATCAACCTTTTTATCATATTCATCTCTGGAATAAACCACGACTTTCTCGATTTCGCGCTGACCGGTACCGGCAGGAATAAGATGGCCGCAAATCACGTTTTCTTTCAAGCCTTCGAGACGGTCAACTTTACCATTTATAGCAGCATCGTTAAGCACCTTAGTTGTTTCCTGGAAGGATGCAGCCGACATGAAACTGCTTGTCTGCAGTGCAGCGCGTGTGATTCCTTGCAGAATCTGGTTAGATGTTGCAGGAACAGCATCACGGGTTTCTACCAGGCGAAGGTCACGACGTTTGAGCGCACTGTTTTCGTCACGCAATTTACGCGGTGTAATGATCTGACCTGCTTTCAGCGTTGCTGAGTCTCCCGGATCAACAATTACTTTCTTACCCCAGATGCGATCGTTTTCTTCCATGAACTCGTTCTTGTCAACGATTTGTTTTTCGAGGAAGCGGGTATCGCCCTGTTCCAGAATTTCCACCTTACGCATCATCTGACGTACAATTACCTCAAAATGCTTATCGTTGATTTTCACACCCTGAAGACGATATACGTCCTGTACTTCGTTTACGATATAGTCCTGAACAGCAGTAGGACCTTTAATCATCAGGATATCCGTCGGCGTAATGGCTCCATCAGACAACGGTGTCCCGGCACGTACGAAGTCATTTTCTTGCACCAGAATCTGTTTTGAAAGCGGAATCATGTACTTTTTCACCTCTCCGGATTTGGATGTAACACTCAGTTCACGGTTACCACGTTTGATTTTACCGAAGTTTACTTCACCGTCAATTTCAGCTACAACAGCCGGATTCGATGGATTACGGGCTTCGAATAATTCAGTCACACGTGGAAGACCACCCGTGATGTCACCCGTTTTACCAACGGCGCGCGGAATCTTAACAAGCATCTGGCCTGCTTTGATTGCATCACCGTTTTCAAGCACTAAGTGAGCGCCTACCGGCAAGTTATAGGTGCGGAGTACTTCTCCGTTCTTATCCAGAATGTGAGCGCTCGGTACTTTATTTCTGTCTTTCGATTCGATGATGATCTTTTCACGTAAACCGGTTGCCTCGTCGACATCCGTTTTGAAAGTCACATTCTCAATCACATCTTCGAATTCGATTTTACCTTCATTTTCAGAGATAATTACAGCATTGAACGGGTCCCATTCGCAGATAACCTGTCCTTTCGTTGCATTATCACCATGCTTTGCATACAGTTTTGAGCCGTAAGGGATGTTCTGAGTTGTCAGCGTAATACCTGTATTCGTATCGATCACACGCATTTCAGCCAAACGGCTAACTACAACCTGATAAATATTATCCTTTTCATCCTTAACATCCACAGTACGCAACTCATCAAATTCAAGAAGACCATCATAACGAAGGGCAATCTTAGATTCTGCTGCAATGTTGGATGCAATACCACCGACGTGGAACGTACGCAGTGTCAGCTGAGTACCCGGCTCACCGATCGACTGGGCAGCGATAACACCGACAGCTTCTCCCATGTGAACCATCTTTCCGGTAGCCAGGTTACGTCCGTAACATTTGGCACAAACACCTTTTTTAGATTCGCAGGTAAGTACAGATCTGATTTCAACCCTTTCAATAGGTGAATCCTGAATTTTCTTAGCCAACGGCTCTGTAATCTGTTCGCCTGACTCAACAATAAGTTCGCCGGTAAGCGGATGATAGATATCGTGTACAGAAACACGACCCAGTATTCTTTCATACAAGGAAGAAATCACTTCCTCGTTATTTTTCATTTCTGTCGCTACCAAACCACGCAAGGTTCCGCAGTCATCTTCGGTGATAATCACATCCTGCGACACGTCAACCAAACGACGGGTAAGGTAACCGGCATCTGCCGTTTTCAGAGCGGTATCCGCCAAACCTTTACGGGCACCGTGGGTAGAGATAAAGTACTCCAATACCGACAGACCTTCTTTAAAGTTCGACAAAATCGGGTTTTCAATAATCTGACCGCCTTCGGCGCCTGATTTCTGAGGTTTTGCCATCAAACCACGCATACCGGAAAGCTGACGAATCTGCTCTTTAGAACCACGGGCGCCGGAATCAAGCATCATGTAAACAGAATTGAATCCCTGATTATCGCTTGCCAGCTGTTTCATCAGGATATTCGACAATTTCGAGTTTACATGTGTCCATGTATCAATAATCTGGTTGTAACGTTCGTTATTGGTGATGAATCCCATGTTGTAGAGGTTCATAATTTCTTCCACCTCGGCATTACCTTCTTTCACCAGTTCTTCTTTTTCTGCCGGAATAATCACATCATTCAGGTTGAAAGACAAACCGCCTTTAAAAGCCATGCTGTAACCCAGATCCTTGATATCATCGAGGAACTGAGCAGTACGGGAAACACCGCAAACTTCGATTACATTCCCAATGATGTCGCGCAGCGATTTTTTAGAAAGCAGTTCGTTGATATAACCCACTTCAGCAGGAACACATTTATTGAATAAAATACGACCTACCGTAGTTTCGATAATCTTTTGAACAGGCTCACCTTTTTCATTAATATCGTAAATACGCACCTTAATCCAGGCGTGTAAAGCAACTTTCTTTTCGTTATAAGCGATTTCAGCCTCTTCGGCAGAATAGAAAATCAACCCTTCGCCTTTAGCTCCCTGACGCGGTTTGGTAATGTAATACAACCCAAGCACCATGTCTTGTGAAGGAACTGTGATAGGCGCTCCGTTGGCCGGATTCAAAATATTATGTGATGCAAGCATCAGCATTTGGGCTTCGAGAACGGCTTCGTTACCGAGTGGTAAATGCACAGCCATCTGGTCACCGTCGAAGTCGGCGTTGAAAGCCGTACAGGACAGTGGGTGTAACTGGATAGCCTTACCTTCGATCATCTTCGGCTGAAATGCCTGGATACCAAGACGGTGAAGCGTCGGAGCACGGTTTAGCAATACGGGATGTCCTTTCATCACGTACTCTAAAATATCCCAGATCACCGGGTCTTTGCGGTCAACGATTTTCTTCGCTGACTTCACCGTTTTCACAATTCCGCGCTCAATGAGTTTACGGATTACAAACGGTTTATAAAGTTCGGCTGCCATATCTTTAGGCAATCCGCATTCATGCATTTTCAATTCAGGACCTACAACGATAACCGAACGGGCAGAGTAGTCGACACGTTTACCAAGCAGGTTCTGACGGAAACGCCCCTGTTTACCTTTCAATGAGTCGGAAAGAGATTTCAACGGGCGGTTGGCGTCTGTTTTAACTGCGCTTGACTTACGACTGTTATCGAACAGGGAGTCAACAGCTTCCTGCAACATACGTTTTTCGTTGCGCAGAATTACTTCCGGCGCTTTGATTTCGATCAATCGTTTCAGACGGTTGTTACGGATAATTACACGACGATACAGGTCATTCAGGTCGGAAGTAGCAAAACGGCCTCCATCGAGCGGAACCAACGGACGTAATTCCGGTGGAATTACCGGAACGATTTTAACAATCATCCACTCCGGTTTATTCCTTTGTTTTGAAGCACGGAACGACTCAACAATCTGCAAGCGTTTCAAAGCTTCATTTTTACGTTGTTGTGAAGTATCATTGCTGGCCTTGTGACGCAAGTCATAAGACAATTCATCCAAATCAAGACGTGTCAGCAAATCATAAATTGCTTCTGCACCCATTTTGGCAATGAACTTATTCGGATCCGTATCTTCCAGCATTTGATTTTCACGTGGAAGAGCTTCCATGATGTCCAGGTATTCTTCTTCCGATATCAGTTCGCCATCGATGATGTTTTCACCGTTATCAGCAGCACCTGCCTGAATAATCACATATTTTTCATAATAGATGATCGCATCTAATTTCTTGGTTGGCATTCCGAGCAGATAACCAATCTTATTAGGCAACGAACGGAAATACCAGATATGGGCAACAGGAACCACCAACTGAATGTGACCAACGCGTTCGCGACGGACTTTCTTTTCAGTCACCTCAACACCACAACGATCGCAGACAATACCTTTATAACGGATACGTTTGTATTTTCCGCAATGACATTCAAAATCTTTGGTAGGACCAAAAATACGTTCGCAGAACAAACCGTCACGTTCAGGCTTATAAGTCCGGTAGTTGATGGTTTCAGGTTTGAGTACCTCACCGCTTGATAATTTTAGAATTTCTTCGGGAGATGCTAATCCGATAGAAATTTTATTAAAATTACTCTTTGTTTTATTATCAGTTTTAAAAGCCATATATACTTTTGTTTTTCTTTTTAACTGTTTATTGTGTAATGTGTATTGTGTAATGCATGATGTGAAATGTATTTATTTTGCATGACACACCATAATTTAAACAATTACACTTATTCCAGGTTGACACTCAGACCGAGACCTCTCAGCTCATGCAGCAATACATTGAGGGATTCCGGAATACCGGGGGCCGGCATTGGTTCACCTTTAACAATTGCTTCATAAGTACGGGCACGACCGAGCACGTCATCCGATTTCACGGTCAGGATTTCCTGCAGGATATGAGCTGCACCGAATGCTTCAAGCGCCCAAACCTCCATTTCCCCGAAACGCTGTCCACCGAACTGAGCTTTACCACCAAGAGGCTGTTGCGTAATCAACGAGTACGGACCGATTGAACGGGCATGCATTTTATCTTCAACCATGTGACCCAACTTCAGCATATAAATAATACCTACCGTTGCTGTTTGGTCGAAGCGCTCACCAGTTCCACCATCATACAAGAATGTCTTACCGTATTGAGGTACACCGGCTTTGTCTGTCCACTCATTCAAATCTTCCAGGTTTGCACCGTCGAAAATCGGAGTTGCAAAACGAACACCCAATTCTTTTCCGGCCCATCCAAGTACCGTTTCGAATATCTGTCCCAGGTTCATACGGGAAGGTACACCCAGCGGGTTCAACACGATATCAACCGGAGTTCCGTCGGCAAGGAAAGGCATATCTTCCTGACGAACGATACGCGATACAATACCTTTATTACCGTGACGACCGGCCATTTTATCACCTACGCGGATTTTACGTTTTTTCGCAATATAAACCTTAGCTACCTGTACAATACCGGTTGGCAATTCATCACCAATGGTGATATTGAATTTCTGACGCTTAATCTGCGCATCCAGCTCTTTGTATTTCTTCAGGTAATTCAGGATGAGTTGTCTGATCAGCTCATTTTTCTGTGCATCCTGCGTCCATTTACTTAACTGTACCGTTGAGTAATCAATTTCACGCAATCTTTCTTCCGTGAATTTACTGTTTCTGGAAATTAAATCTGTACCCAGAAAGTCTTTCACACCAGCCGATGGCTTGTCGGCAGTTAACACCAACAATTTTTCGATCAGCGTATTTCTCAATACATTGGCCTGCGCTTCGAATTCTTCATCCAAACGGGGCAATACGGCTTTATCAGCCAATTTTGATTTCCTGTTTTTCTGAGCCTTCGAGAACAGACGTTTACCGATTACCACACCCGACAATGACGGGGTAGCTTTGAGTGATGCATCTTTAACATCTCCGGCTTTATCACCGAAAATGGCCCTGAGCAGTTTTTCTTCCGGAGAAGGATCAGATTCTCCCTTCGGTGTGATTTTACCAATGATGATGTCACCCGGCTCAATACGGGCGCCAACGCGAATGATACCATTTTCATCCAGGTCGCGGGTTGCCTCTTCACTGACATTCGGAATATCAGCCGTAAATTCTTCCACGCCCCTTTTGGTTTCACGCACTTCAAGTAGCTGTTCTACCACATGTACTGAGGTAAACACATCATCGCGCACCAATCTTTCATTGATTACAATTGCATCCTCAAAGTTATAACCCTTCCAGGGCATAAATGCCACTTTCAGGTTTTTACCGATCGCCAGTTCACCTTGCTGGGTTGAATATCCTTCTGTCAGAATCATACCCGGTTCAACCCGATCTCCTTTGCGTACCAGCGAACGCAGGTCGATGGTTGTATTTTGGTTTGTTTTCTGGAATTTCGGTAATTTATATTCTTTTACAGCCGATTCGAAGCTGATAAATTCTTCTTCTTCGGTTCTGTCATATTTAATTTTGATACAGTCGGCATCGGTATAAACTACTTCACCATATCCTTCTGCTGTAATCTGTGTACGGGAATCACGAATCAGCTGGCCTTCGATTCCGGTACCCACGATCGGAGCCTCACAACGCAACAGCGGCACTGCCTGGCGCATCATGTTCGATCCCATCAACGCACGGTTCGCATCATCATGTTCAAGGAAAGGAATCAATGCTGCCGCGATGGAGGCAATCTGTGACGGAGAAACGTCCATCAGATGTACCTGATCAGGAGCTACAACCGGGAAATCAGCGCCTAAACGTGATTTAACCTTTGTACGGATAAATGTACCGTCGTCATTCAACGGAGCATTACCCTGTGCTACCACGAGGTCTTCTTCCTCTTCAGCCGTATAATATTTGATACCGTTCGCACTGGTATCAACAATTGCGTTGCTTACCGTACGATAAGGTGTTTCAATAAATCCTAAATCATTAATCTTCGCGTAGATACACAAAGATGAAATCAACCCGATGTTCGGACCTTCAGGTGTCTCAATCGGACACAGACGACCATAGTGCGTATAATGTACGTCACGAACCTCGAAACCTGCACGTTCACGTGACAGACCACCAGGACCGAGTGCCGACATACGACGTTTGTGTGTAATCTCAGCGAGCGGATTTTGCTGATCCATGAACTGCGAGAGCGCGTTCGTTCCGAAGAAAGAATTGATAACCGAAGAAATACTCTTCGCGTTAATCAGGTCGATAGGGGTAAACACCTCATTATCGCGCACATTCATTCGTTCGCGGATGGTACGGGCCATACGTGACAGTCCGACACCGAACTGGTTGTACATTTGTTCACCGACCGTACGGACACGACGGTTACTCAAGTGGTCGATATCATCCACCTCGGCTTTCGAGTTAATCAACTCGATCAGATATTTGATGATTTCGATGATGTCTTCCTTTGTCAACACTTTAACGTCGGGATTAATCGACAGGTTGAGTTTACGGTTGATACGGAAACGGCCCACATCCCCTAAATCGTAACGTTTTTCAGAGAAGAACAGGTTGTTGATAACTTCGCGCGCAGTAGAATCGTCAGCAGGTACTGCATTTCGCAATTGACGGTAAATATATACCACTGCTTCCTTTTCCGAGTTACTCGGGTCTTTCTGCAAGGTGTTATAAATGATTGCATAATCATTTTGATTGGCATCACCCCTGTGTAACAGAATCGTTTGAGTTCCCGACTCCAGGATGTCATCAATGTGTTTGTTCTCAAGAACAGTTTCCCTGTCGATTACAACCTCGTTACGTTCAATACTTACCACCTCACCGGTATCCTCATCTACAAAGTCTTCTACCCAGCTTTTCAATACACGGGCGGCAAGTTTTTGTCCTACCGCTTTTTTCAGGCTGGCCTTACTTACCTTAATTTCTTCGGCAAGATTGAATATTTCGAGAATATCTTTATCACTTTCGAATCCGATAGCACGCAGAAGCGTAGTTACCGGTAATTTCTTTTTACGGTCGATGTAAGCATACATCACATTGTTGATGTCGGTTGCAAACTCGATCCAGGAGCCACGGAAAGGAATGATACGTGCCGAGTACAATTTTGTACCGTTGGCATGCATACTCTGACCGAAGAACACACCCGGAGAACGGTGTAACTGAGAAACAATCACACGTTCGGCACCGTTAATAACAAAAGTACCTTTGGGAGTCATGTAAGGAATAGGTCCCAGGTAAACATCCTGAATAACCGTATCAAAATCCTCATGATCCGGGTCGGTACAATAAAGCTTTAATTTAGCTTTTAAAGGAATAGAATAAGTTAAGCCCCTTTCGATACATTCCTCGATGCTGTATCTGGGAGGGTCAACATAGTAATCGAGGAACTCAAGGATAAAATTGTTTCGGGTATCTGCAATTGGAAAGTTTTCCATGAAAACCTTATACAGACCTTCGGTTTTCCTTTTTTCAGGGGAAGTGTCCATCTGAAAAAAGTCATGAAAAGATTTTAATTGAACTTCCAAAAAGTCGGGATAATCAAACTGGTTTTTAATGGAAGCAAAATTGATTCTCTGATCTTTATTTGGTGAAGACATTTTCAAAGAGTTTATTGTTGATGCGGTGAACTTAACTGTGGTGAACCCACGGAAATGAGTTCGATATTAATATAGACATGAAAAGGTTTAGAATCCCCCTTAGCGAGGGAATCTAAACCACAATCCTGATTATCAGGCAATTTTTATTTTTACTTAAGTTCTACTTCAGCTCCGCCTTCAGTCAACGCTTTGTTCAGGGCATCTGCTTCGTCTTTTGTAACACCTTCTTTGATTGCAGAAGGAGCTGCGTCTACAAGGTCTTTAGCTTCTTTCAAACCGAGACCGGTAAGTTCTTTCACTAATTTAACGATTGCTAATTTATTAGCACCTGCGCTTTTCAAAATTACATCGAAAGAATTTTTTTCTTCTACTGCTTCAGCAGCAGCTCCGGCAGCAGGACCGGCAGCAACAGCAACAGCTGCGGCAGCGGGTTCGATACCATATTCGTCTTTCAAAATTTGAGCTAACTCATTTACTTCTTTAACGGTCAAGTTAACTAATTGTTCTGCAAAAGCTTTCAAATCTGCCATTGTCTTAATTTTTATAGATTTTATTTTTTGTTTTTATTCTGAGATTATCTTTCCGACAATGTTTTTAACACGCCGTGAATAGTAGTACCTCCTGATTGGAGTGCGGACACAACGTTCTTAGCAGGCGATTGCAACAATCCGATGATTTCGCCGATAAGTTCGTTTTTGCTCTTGATTGAAATCAGTGTTTCCAACTGGTTTTCACCAATATAGAATGACTCTTCAACGTATGCAGCTTTCAGCAAAGGTTTTTTTGTTTTGCTGGCTTTGCTGAATTCTTTAATCAGTTTAGCAGGAGCATTGCCATTGTTAGAAAGCATAAGTGAGGTTTCTCCTTTCAATGAACCAAAAAGTTCGCTGAAATCAGTTCCTGTATTTTCTAATGCTTTTCTGAGCAAGGTGTTTTTAACTACCAGGAGTTTCACATCCTGTTTATAGCAAGTTCTGCGTAATTTACTGGTTTCTTCAGCATTCAATCCGCCGATATCGGTCAGATAGAAATGTGCATATGATTGAATCGTTGATTCAAGTTGTTTTATAACTGCGCTTTTATCTTCCTTTTTCATAAACTTTTAATTTTATTCTTCAACTGATTTTGGGTCAATTTTAATACCCAGACTCATTGTGCTCGAAAGATAAATGCTCTTCACATAAGTACCTTTGGCCGCTGTCGGTTTCAGTTTCATCAGTGTAGAGATAAATTCTTTGGCATTTTCAACAATCATCTCGGAAGTGAAAGACACTTTACCGATAGATGTATGAACGATACCGGCTTTATCAACCTTGAAGTCGATTTTACCTTGTTTTACCTCTTTAACTGCACTTGCCACATCATTGGTAACAGTACCGCTTTTGGGGTTTGGCATCAATCCGCGCGGACCAAGCACGCGACCCAGCGCACCTAATTTACCCATGATAGCAGGCATCGTGATGATCACATCAACATCAGTCCAACCGCCTTTTATTTTTTCGATATATTCATCGAGGCCGACATAGTCAGCTCCGGCTTCTTTAGCCGCTGCTTCCTGATCGGGTGTACATAATGCAAGAACCCTTACTTGTTTACCGGTTCCGTTTGGTAACGACACAACGCCGCGTACCATCTGGTTGGCTTTACGTGGGTCAACACCTAAGCGTACATCAATATCTACAGAAGCATCGAATTTAGTTGTAGTAATTTCCTTAACCAATTCAGCTGCTTCCTTTAGTGTATAGGCTTTTCCCGCTTCAACTTTTGCGTTAGCCAACTTTTGATTTTTTGTCAGTTTACTCATTATTGAAGTCTTTATTAATTATTACCAGGAAAATTACCTTTTACGGTAATGCCCATACTTCTCGCTGTACCGGCTACCATTTTCATGGCAGCGTCTAACTCAAAACAATTCAAATCGACCATTTTATCTTCGGCAATTTGTTTTACCTGTTCCCAGGTAATTTCAGCCACCTTTTTACGGTTTGGCTCAGCCGAACCTCCCTTAGCTTTTGAAGCTTCCAGCAGCTGAATGGCAACCGGAGGAGTTTTAACAACAAAGTCGAATGATTTGTCTGTGTAGTAGGTGATAACAACAGGTAAAACCTTACCGGCTTTATCCTGGGTTCTGGCATTAAATTGTTTGCAAAACTCCATAATGTTGATCCCTTTAGAACCCAATGCAGGTCCTACCGGGGGAGATGGGTTTGCCGCACCTCCTTTAATCTGTAATTTAATAAGTCCAGCAATCTCTTTAGCCATAATTGTTATTTTTTGAAGATTAAATGGAAAAACCGGTTTGTAACTGAACCGACTATTCCCGTTCTACTTGATTGAAAGATAGTTCAAGCGGAGTTTTCCGGCCGAACACCAAAACCATAACTTTGAGTTTTTTCTTCTCGGTGTTGACTTCCTCGATGATACCCGTGAAACCATTAAACGGACCGGAAATAACTTTTACGCTTTCATCCTTCAGGTATGGAGTCAGCAAGTCAGCTTCGCTTTCCTGCATTTCATCCACAACCCCGAGGATTCTGTTCACCTCGGCACTGCGTACCGGAGTGGGGACGTTGTTTTTTTCCTCTAAAAATCCGAAAACATTTGGAATCTGACGGATACGGTGAGCAACTTCTCCAACGAGATTCGCCTCTATCAATACATATCCCGGCATGAGATTAATCTCTTTCGTGATATGTTTTCCGTTGCGAATAATTATCTTTTTTTCAGTCGGAATAACAACCTGAGAAACAAACTGACCAAGATCGGAATTTTTGATGTCAGCATCTATATATTCCTTTACTTTGCTTTCTTTTCCACTAAAGGCACGTAATACGTACCATTTGAAGTTGTTTGTCTCAGACACAGTTAAATCCTCCTAAATTAATTACAATAATTTTTCGTACACGAAAGTCATGATAGTTTCAAAACCCAGGTCCATAACCCATACTATCAAGGCAATAATGATGGAAGCAATCAAAACCACGATAGCACTGTTCATCAATTCTGCGCGTGTTGGCCACGACACTTTCTGAACAAGTTCTGTATACGACTCTTTGATATAGTTTACTACTTTCATATATAAATAGAATTTGCACGGGCAGAGAGGCTCGAACTCCCGACACCTGGTTTTGGAGACCAGTGCTCTACCAACTGAGCTACGCCCGTAAGCCCCCTAAATCCCCCCAAGGGGGACTTTTGACGGGGAATTATTTCCACAGCTTCCGGAAAAAGCCCTCCCTTTGGGGGAGGGTTTGGGAGGGGCTGTTTAGTCTAATAATTCAGTAATCTGACCTGAACCTACTGTACGTCCACCTTCACGGATAGCAAAACGCAAACCTACATTACAAGCTACAGGGTAAATCAGTTTTACTGTGATTTCCAGGTTGTCACCAGGCATTACCATTTCAGTTCCTTCCGGCAATTGGATTTCACCGGTTACGTCCAGTGTACGGATGTAGAACTGAGGACGATATTTGTTATGGAATGGAGTGTGACGACCACCTTCTTCTTTCTTCAGGATATAAACTGCAGCTTTGAAAGTAGTGTGAGGAGTCACTTTACCCGGGTGGGTAATAACCATACCACGTTTGATTTCTTCTTTGTCGATACCACGCAACAATAAACCTACGTTATCACCAGCCTGACCTTCGTCCAGAATTTTGCGGAACATTTCCACACCGGTTACAACTGATTTTTTAGCTTCGTGACCCAAACCAATAATCTGAACTTCTTCACCTGTTTTGATGATACCGGTTTCGATACGACCTGTAGCTACAGTTCCACGACCTGTGATAGAGAACACGTCTTCTACCGGCATCAGGAACGGTTTATCAACAGCACGCTCAGGTAATTCAATCCATGTATCAACAGCATCCATCAGTTCCATTACTTTATCTTCCCACTGTGCTACACCATTCAATGCACCAAGAGCAGAACCACGGATGATAGGTGTGTTGTCACCATCAAATTCATAGAATGAAAGCAGTTCACGCATTTCCATTTCTACCAATTCCAACATCTCTTCGTCATCGACCATATCGCATTTGTTCATGAAAACAACGATACGGGGAACGTTTACCTGACGAGCCAACAGAATGTGCTCGCGAGTTTGAGGCATCGGACCGTCAGTAGCAGCAACCACGATGATAGCACCATCCATTTGAGCAGCACCGGTAACCATATTCTTAACGTAGTCAGCGTGACCCGGACAGTCAACGTGCGCATAGTGACGTAAAGCGGTTTGATATTCAACGTGTGAAGTATTAATTGTAATACCACGTTCTTTTTCTTCAGGAGCATTATCGATTGAATCGAATGAACGCAACTCAGAAAGTCCTTTTTTTGCTAATACAGTAGTAATAGCAGCGGTCAGCGTAGTTTTACCGTGGTCAACGTGACCAATGGTACCTACGTTTACGTGAGGTTTCGACCTGTCAAATTTTTCTTTTGCCATAACTCAAAGATTATTTTTTAGATTTTAAATGATATATGTTTTATAAAAGCTTTATACTTAGAGCTGTTGATGGGACTTGAACCCGCGACCTCTTCCTTACCAAGGAAGTGCTCTACCCCTGAGCTACAACAGCAAAAGAGCGGAAGACGGGACTCAAACCCGCGACCCTCAGCTTGGAAGGCTAATGCTCTATCAACTGAGCTACTTCCGCAAAATCCACAACTGCACTTTCACTCAGTTGATAGAGCATCTTATTGTCTATCTTTTGGCAACTGAGCTACTTCCGCAAAAATGAACAACAAAAAATGAAAACTACTTTTAATATGTAATTCTTAATTTTTAATTGTTTCGTGGGCAGTGAAGGATTCGAACCTCCGAAGTCGAAAGACAGCTGAGTTACAGTCAGCCCCAGTTGGCCACTTTGGTAACTGCCCAAGTTTATTTACTATTTTGTTATTTACCATTTACTATTTCACTTATCAATCCCTATTTTCAATCGCCATTGTAAATGGTAAATCAAAAAAACAGTAAATGCTTTGAGCCTCTTGTCGGATTCGAACCAACGACCCCGAGATTACAAATCACGTGCTCTGGCCAGCTGAGCTAAAGAGGCAATGTGTTAATAATTAGCGATTTCAATCGAATAAAAAGCCGTTTAAACACTCCTATTTAAACGGCTTGCAAATGTACGAAATTATTTTGGATTACAAAACAATTCCCTCAATATTTTATTTTTTACTGAGTTTTTCTTTGTATTTGACAATTTGCTTTTCCAATGCTTCCACTGATAAATCTACCGCTTCTTCAAAAGTATCACACACTTTGGATGCAAAGAATTCTGCCGATGGAACGGATATTTTAATCTCGGCCTCCTTGTTGGTTGCCGTCTCTGGTTTAACTACTTTTAAATAGACCTCTACATTTAGAATTTCATCAAACAAACGGGTCAGTTTCTTCGTTTTCTTTTCAACATACGACTCCAACGCTTTGGTTGCATCAAAATTAATAGACTGAACTCTGAGTTTCATAACTACCTCCTTCTTTATTTGGCTCTGGGATGAGCCCGTTTATATATATTGTATAGCTCTCCAAAACCAGTATGGGTATACACCTGTGTCGCCGCCAGCGAACTATGACCCAATAATTCTTTTACTGCATTTATATCAGCACCGCCATCCAACAGGCCGGTTGCAAAACTGTGACGCATAACATGTGGACTAACCTTGGGAAGGGAACTAACCTGCGACATTATCCTATGTACAATATTATATACAAGCTTCGGATACATCTTTTCTCCAGACGGCCTTACAAATAAATACTCCACAGCAGCTGCAACATAATCATCTCTTTTCTGTATATAATCTGCAATTTTCACGCATAACCTTCTATCCAACGGAATGACACGTTGCTTGTTACGCTTTCCTGTCACCCTCATTTCTCCGGCAACCAAATCCACATCCTGATCGCGGATACCGATTAACTCCGACACCCTGACTCCTGTCATGTAAAAAACTTCCAGCATTAACAAATCTCTCATACGCACAAAATCGTCAACCGGGACAAAAGGATCATCAATAATCTGACTCACTTCTCTGTGCTTAAAGAACGCCGGAAGTGACTTCTTTGTTTTGGGAAGTACAATTTTTAACGTTGGATTTGCATTCACGAAATTTCGCCTGAGCATATATTTCCAACATGACTTCAGTGAAGATATTTTACGGGATATGCTGCGGGCGGATATTTGCTGTTGCATCAACTCCATAATCCACTGCTGAATATTAGCCGGAGTGACCGTCACGGGATTAAAGTTTTCTTCATCAACCCCCAAAAAAACAAGAAACTGATTCAGATCGTTTTTATATGACAAAACAGTATGAGACGAATAATTCTTCTCATACTGTAAATATTGCAGAAAACCGTTAATCATAACTTCGTTCCAATTCTGCAACGAAAATAGAATAAATTTATCAGAATTACAAATTATCCGGAGATAATTTAACCTGCTTTTTTTATTCTTGTCCGAGCTGCATTTTTTGTACGTAAACCGCATGCATTTTCTGCTCACGCTTTACTACAGAAGGTTTGTCGAAACACTGACGACGACGGAGTTCTTTAACAACACCGGTTTTTTCAAATTTACGTTTGAATTTTTTCAACGCTCTTTCAATGTTTTCGCCTTCTTTAACAGGAACTACGATCATAATTATTAACTGTTTATATGTATTAATTCGTTATTTTGAAATTCGGACTGCAAAGATAGATAAGTTTTTTTAATCAACAAAAGAATCAGATGTTTTTTTTACCTGATAGATGTTTTTTATCTTTGCGCTTTAAAACACAACAAAAAAAGTCAGTAGACATTATTGTTTATTATATTTAGCTTTCTCACTTTGTTCGAAATGACAGACAACATTTTTACATATAGGGAGGAATTGATTGGTGACAAAGCTACCAATCAATTCCTCCCATACTTAAATATTTATCAATATTGTCATTCTGAACGTAGCGAAGAATCTAATATTTTTAAAAGAACTACACTAGATATCAAGCTATGAAATTATATTGGCAATTATTCATTACCTTCTTTAGAATCGGCCTTTTCACCATCGGGGGTGGCTATGCCATGATTCCACTGATTGAAAAAGAGGTGGTAGACAGAAGAAAATGGATTGTGGCAAGAGAATTTATCGACATGCTGGCAATGGCACAGTCGGCTCCGGGTGTAATGGCCATCAACACGTCGATCTTCGTGGGATATAAGTTAAAAGGTACGAAAGGCAGTATAGCCGCCGCTGTCGGATGCGCCCTTCCATCGTTCATCATCATTGTTTTGATTGCTACTTTTTTTGTTGACATGCGCGAAAATCCGACTGTTAACCGTATCTTCAAGGGAATTCGTCCGGCCGTGGTCGCACTCATTGCAGCTCCTTTGTGGAGAATGGCCAAGTCGGCTAATATCAATTATAAAACAATCTTTATTCCCATCGCTGTAATTGTACTGATCTGGATAGTCAATGTTCCACCGGCGTATGTGGT
>JARKQF010000213.1 GCA_029973975.1 Paludibacter sp. | reverse complement strand
ACTGACCCAGGCTGCAGGCGTCATCTTTTTATGATAACGATCCAGCAATTTCTTAATCTCTTTTTGGAGAACTTCTTTTTGCGCAGCTTCCCCTTTAGCCGTACTGAAATGCTCAACAATTCCGTGTTGCGCGATGACTCTGAATATTTTTTTTCTTTTATCCGCGTTTTCCGCCGTAAAAATCAGACAATTGCCCCCCGGAAGGCCGTTTTGAAAAATTTTCCCCAGTTGCTCTGTTTTATCTGCTCCGGAAAGCTCCGTCAGTCCCAAATTTGAACAGATCTCCAAAACACGGGGAAGCCATTTTTCGCGGTCTTCACCCGCGTCCCCGACGACAACTTTTCGCCATTGCTCATCGGAAATCCGCCGCCAGCCGTTTTGCTGCAAATCTTCCAGAGCAAATCCCGCCAGCTTCACGAAAGTTAAAAAATATTTTGCCGCCCGGGACGGATTATCTTCGATGCTGCTGCGTATTTTTGTGGTGAGATCGGACAGGTTTTCACTGGAGTGGAAAATCGTCGTGTTGCGGACTACGACCACTTTCCGGCTGCCTAACAGAGAAGGTGTTAAAATGTCTTCGATCACGCTGCCGATATCAATATCCTGACCTTCGAGAAAAGAAAGGCCAAAATCGCGATCCGCCTGCGGGATGATTAAATCGATAATCTGCTTGAGGGCTTCATTAATTAAGTATTCTTCTTCCCCGTATAATAGATAACAGGGTGCAACAATTCCTTTTTTCAGATCAGCCAGCAATTTTCCCAGGGCCATGAGCTGTGATCCTCTTGATACTAACGGATAACTTTTTTGTTAAATTATAACATACTTTTTAATGTGCTGTACGACTTCTTCAGGATCATCAATAATCTGAATAAGATTGAAATCGGCAGGAGTAATTTTGTTTTCCGCCAGCATGACTGTTTTCAACCAGTTGACGAGCCCCTGCCAATATTCACTGCCCATCAGAATTACAGGGAAGCTTTTTATCCGGCGAGTTTGAATTAAAGACAAGTCTTCAAACAACTCATCCATTGTGCCAAATCCTCCGGGCAGGATGATATAAGCTACGGCGTATTTAATGAACATTACCTTGCGGATAAAAAAATATTTATAGTCAACGTGAATATTGGCGTAAGGATTCGGTTTTTGCTCAAAGGGAAGGCGGATATTCATTCCGACAGACTTGCCGCCGCCGGCTGTGGCGCCTTTGTTGCCCGCTTCCATAATTCCCGGGCCGCCGCCGGTAATGACGTTAAACCCGTTTTGGGCTAAAAGAAGAGCCAGTTTTTCAGCCTTCTGGTAATATTCATCTTCCGGCTGAACCCGGGCCGAACCGAAAATGGAAACGGCATTATGAATCCTGGACATCGTTTCAATGGCATCAACAAATTCTGCCATGATGCGAAACACACGCCATGATTCTTCAATGGAAAGAGCATCAACAACATATTGTTGCCTTTCGTCCATGTTTTACCCCCTCTGGAATCAGGGCATTCTGAACAGTCGAGAATGCCGTACACTATATTAAAATACCAGGTTGCATTCAAAGCATCAGCTTCAGCGAGGAGGAGGCTCCCCGGTATCCGGCGTATTGTTAATACGTGGAGGAAGCCGACAACCCGACAGGAACCCCGGCGAATATAGGATGCGCCGGGCAAGCTGCAGCCAACAGATTTAGGTAAAGAATGCAACTTGGGTTAAGCAGTAAAGTGCCGGAATAGTAAAACGGAAACATACAGGGAAGATCAAGAAACATATTTTATATCGTTTTAAAACAATACCTTCTGCATGTTCTCTTTTGAAAATATTGTTGTCAGTCAGTATATCCGCTTATCAATCAGCCCTGCTACGCCCTGCTTTCAGTTACTGCGGCGTCTTTGTACTTTAGCCAATCGGCGACGCGCTTCAATTGTTTTTCTCTTTTTCTTAACCGATGGTTTTTCATAGGCGCGACGTACTTTCAACTCTTTAAACAAACCACTTTTGGACAGCTTGTTTTTCAAAATTTTCAGGGCTTTTTCTACATCATTATCAATTACTTTTACTTCCAATGTAATCCTCCTCTTTGTTATTTATTTATAATCATGTCTTAGAAACAAAAAAAGGGCAGCACGGCAGCGTGCAAATTCACTTGCCGTCAACTACCCTGGAACTTTTCAATTAATTATTAATCACTCTCCTAACTTACGAAGCGGCAGCTTTGCTTGCCTAAAAAAGCATTTTTTTCTTTAGCTATTTCCTTCTATGCCCCGACGACGGTCACCGCCCGATAGTGGTTTAAATTATAACAAAAAAGCCTTTTTACTATTTGTACCGTATACGCGATCTGCATCAAAAGCGCAACTAAAAAAATATTTTTTGCAGACAGCAGAAAAATACTAATAAAATCAATGCATCTTAATTATCGATTTTGAATGATTCTCTTTTTCTGCTCATATTCCATCTTGCACCGAAATATTTTTTTATTAATTCTTTTCTGAGATCTTCTTCCGCTATGGTTAATGTGTCTTCTTCAAGTCTTACATTCAGCACATCCGTGAAGCCCTTCTTTAAGAGGGCACAAACTTCCATTTCGTCAACCGTCTGGGCTACTTCTTCATTAATAGCGGCGACCGACTCTTTAAGTTTTTGCAATTGTACTGAAGTACGCCCCGGCAACAAATAAGCCCCGGTTTTGAGCGGATCAAAATTCATCAGCAGCGATCCGTGCTGCAAAAAACCACTGTTGGCTCTGAATTGCGCACTGCCGCAAATTTTGCGCTTAGAGACCAGAAGCTCGTTTCTCGATGGAACGGAAAAACAGCACGACTTACAATCGGCTTCATCTAAATTACGGCCCGTTTCGGCCAATGCCGCCTGTATTCCCAGATAAGCCAAACCGCGGGCTATGCACTGACTGATGATTTTATAGGTTCCCAAGATATCGGCTGGAAACAACTCTTCTTCGTCGCAGGCTGCAACGGAGTATGTAACTTCATCGCAGTGGGCGACTGCCTTTCCCCCGCTGATTCTGCGGACAATATCGACACCGTCGGCGCGGCATTTTTCAATATTGACTTCTTTTTCTATGTCCTGAAAATAGCCAATAGAAACAGCTGCCGGCTGCCATCCGTAAAATCTGATTGTAGGAGGTTTTTTTTTATTTATTGTCTCGCGGAAGATGGCCTCATCAATAGCCATATTTTCAAACGCATTGTATCTTTGAAAATCTAAAACCCTCCAAACCATAAGGGGATTTAGCCTCTTTCTTCTTCTTGCATTATGAAGTCATGATATCCTGTTGCATCCAGCAAATCATCCAGTTGCTCCATATCATCCATTTCAATTACCACCAGCCAGCCGATATCATGAGGGTCACTGTTTATAATGCCAATATCATCGTTAATGTCTTCGTTGACGCTGACTATGGTTCCGCTGACCGGAGAGACCAAATCAATAACCGCTTTGGTTGATTCAATAGAGCAAAATGTTTCATCGCGCTCAACATAAGTATCGATTTCCGGAAATTCAACAGATAGGATTTCTCCTAAACTTTCTTGAGCATAATCCGTAATTCCCAATGTCGCCATGTCTCCGTCAAGTCGCAGCCAGATATGTTCGCGGCTATAAAGAAAATCTTCTGGAAATATTTTCATAACAGCATAACCCCTGCTTTTATTCGATTATGATGAGTCCTTTATCCATTTTTGTCAGCTTTTCGCAACTATTTTTTTTAACCAGCACCGTATCTTCGATTCTGATACCCCAGCGTCCGGGAAAATAAAGACCCGGCTCGACCGTAACCACCATTTGAGCTTTTAAAGTATCTGGAGAAAAAGGGCTGAGGCGTGGTGCTTCATGAACTTCTAAACCAACGCCATGACCAGTGCCATGCGAAAAATACTTTTCGTACTTTTCCCCGAATACCTTCCGCGCGCACCCGTCTACATCAGCCGCCGTGACTCCTTCTCGAACCATATCAATTGCTTGATCGTGAGCTTCTTTGACGAGCTGATAAACATTATTTTGTTCTGCTGTTAATTCTTGAAAACCAAACGTACAAGTTTCATCTGAACAATACCCTTTATATTTTATCCCAAAATCAACGACTATGAAATCTCCCCGTTTAATTTTTCTGTCAGATGGCTTGGCATGCGGCAGTGCGGAATTTTCCCCGGAAGCAAAAATTGTTTCAAAAGCAAGCTGCTCGGCGCCGGACTTCCGGGCTATGGTTTCCAATTGAAGAGCAAGGTC
>JARKQF010000202.1 GCA_029973975.1 Paludibacter sp. | reverse complement strand
TCTTAACACAACCTTGCTTTTGCAGTTCACGCAAAACGGGCTGAAGTTGCACAGCCCATTGGGTAATTGCCCGGGTGATGGTTGTTTGCCGGTGGCTGATTTTTTCCAGCGCATCTACATTATCGACCTCAAACACAAGGCGTATATTCAGATAACCGTAATCGGTAATCCGGAATGTACAATCACTTAATCTACAACCGTCAATTCCTTCCATAAGATAGACCCCATTATTAGCCTCTTCCATGAGAAAGAGACCGAACATTTCGAGTGTTTCTTCATCAGGTTGCAGATCAATGCAGGGATACAGGTCATGTCCTACAGCCTGGGTGTCTGAAAAGTCACGCCATCGGGCAATGATTTTTCCCTGATGCATTTTTGGAAACGGAAAATCAATCGGGTATTCCAAAATAGTCTCTCCCTTTACATCAAGGGCGTCGGTAAACCGGACGAACTTGCCTTCGTTTACCTTGGCGTGGTACATCCACATACGTGTTAAAACAAAATGAATCATAATGTATAATTTTCTGTCTCAATTTTCAATTGCATTAGTATCCCGAATGAGTCGTTGTTGTATCTATATAGGAACCTTTGTATTTCCGGTCGAGTTCTTTCGATTCTTTGCGAGAACCGTATTCTTCAAACCCGCAGTGCTCGCATTTGTAGGTTTGTTTATACTCATGTACCAAATAGAGCACATCATACACATCGTTATTGTATGTGTTGGTTGTGTGCGTAACCTTTCGGTGATTGACGGCACGACTCGTAGTGCGATTGTCGCTCCATTTTGTTATTTCTGTATCGTGTACCCATTCACTGCTCGACCTTGAGCCTATCTTCTTGCTTTTTGTCTCTTTACGCCATTCCTGGTATTCGCGCACAAATTCCTCGCTGTCGTATTCAATGGTATATAACGATTTGCATCCCGGACAGCGGTTGGATGGAAAATCATCAAACCATTCCAGGATTTTTGGGGTGAGCCACCATGTGGCAATAATTATTATCGGAATGAAATACCACCAGTGTAAGGGATAACATAAGCCCAATACAAGCCAGATGTATGTACAAATGATGGTAACTGCTAAAATAATTTTGGGGAATATCTTGTTGGAAATAAAAATTAGTGGATAGCGGAAACGGAGCAAGCCGAACATCAAAAATGGAATGGCCTGATTGAGGAAAAAGAGGAAGCCGATTACGCCAACCAAAACGAAAACCAACAGAATGTAGCCTGCAATTTTGAACCAGATTGGCTGGCTATCTTTATCTATATCCCCTGTATCAAAAGCATTTGAAGATATCAACTGCGAAAAGAAATCCACATCAAGGAATGTAGAAACCAACGGTAGATATTTAAGGAAAAACGAGTTGGGCTTTCTGATGTAATCCGTAGCATAAGAAGTGGCAATGCCATCTTCGTAAGTGACTGTGGGTGAGTAGAATTTCCCGTCATTTTTGTCAAAAACACGCAAATCGTATTGGGCAGAGAGACCTTTTGAGGTTTTCTTTACAAGTATGGCGGGGCGATAAAGTTTTTCATTCTCTTCAAAAGTCTTTCCGATATATTTTTCCTCAAATTTCTTTTTCGAGAGATAATAGTCGCCTCCACTGTATTCGTATTTGAGCAGGTTATTGCCTGTAAGGGTGGTAAGATTGTGAACACGCACTTCTCCTTGTTCTCCCCCGGCGGTTTTGAACTTCATCAACCTGTAATACTGATCGCCTGTTTGTCCTAAAAATATTACCGTATCACCGTTCTTTACCGCAGTTTTCTCATTCTCCGTAATTAATTCCACATTATGGATAATACCTTTGTTGTCTACGGCTTCCTGGGGAATCCACCCTCGCTCTCCATCTTCTGTTGCTACCAGAAAGCGAAAATCGCTAAAATCAACTCCCAGGATGGTCAGTGAATCACCTTTGTCAATAGTGGCAAAATCATCTTGAAAGTCTGACAGTTGTGTCTTTTGAATGGCCGCAACTTTCACGTTGGCCGGTTTGTTTTTCGGGATACTGTTATAAACCACTGTGCCAATAAGAACCAGTGACAAAACAAAGAAGAGGAATGTACGGTCGAAAAAATGTTTCATGTTTTTATTATGTTGAGTGGTTGATAGATAATTATTATGTTTGATTATGATATGATTAACTTACGATTTTTAATAATATCACGCTGATATTGTCCTTTCCTCCTACGTTCTTTGCCGCTGTTACCAAGGCTTCTGCAGATGGATTTTCAGTCAGTATCCGCTCTGTTTCTTCGTCGGGAAGCATATCGCAAAGCCCGTCGGAACAGATGAGAAACAAATCGTCTTCCAATATTTGCCCGCTTAGGTTTCTGATATCGATAAAAGCCGACTCTCCTGCCCCCAGTGAATTGTAAATCTGGTTGGAAGCCTGTGAAAGGTCGCCTGTGAGCTGCCGTATTGAATGGTCGGTTGTCAGCTGTTTGAGGATGCCGCCGCGAAAACGGTAAAGCCTGCTGTCGCCGATATTCAATGCAAAAACCGTCTTCCCATAAAAAAGCAGTCCGCAGAAAGTGCTCCCCATTCCTTCACACTCGGGCAATTCATGACTTTTCCTGAGGATAAGATGGTGCGTTTCATCCGTCCAGCGTTTCAGGGATGAAGCAATTTCGCCTTCATCCAGACCTTCCGGCAAGTCGAGTATGAAATCATCGAAGCATCTGAGGGCAATTTCCGAAGCAAATTCACCGCCGTTATGCCCGCCCATGCCGTCGGCGACAATGGCTGCGAACCGTGCGGTATCTGAAAGTTCAAAGATTTGCTTCGCACTCCTGTCGCGGAAAAATTCGCCGCCGAACAGGATCATGTCTTCGTTATTGGCCCTTACGCAACCGATATCGCTGTTTATTTCCGATTTTAGAAGCATAGCGTCAGTATTTGTATTTATTCGACAATGAATTTCAAATCATAAAATGCAATCGTGTCTCCTGTTTTAAAGGATGTGGGGCGTTGAGGGACCAGACGTACATCATTCAGAAAAGTGCCGTTGGTCGAGTCCAGGTCAATAATTTCCCAACCGCCTGTACCG
>JARKQF010000186.1 GCA_029973975.1 Paludibacter sp. | reverse complement strand
TGGCTTTTCTGTAGTCTTTTGCTGAAATTGCCTTTTCGATTATTTCCTTCCTGAACTCTGCATTTGATAAATTTTGCTCGAGATACTGTGTTGCTTTCTCTTCCCCTTCGGTTCTTCTGATTAGTAAAGCACTGATCTGCTGGGCTTTTGTATAATCCCAATCCCAGCTTTTGCCTGATGATTTTATAGAGTCTAACAGTTGGTGAATCTGCTTTGCTTCGGAAGTGTTGTTAACCAGTTTGGAGGCAAGGTCAAGCATTGTAAAATGCCAGTCCCATCCTTTATACAAGCCTTTTGAGTACGCTGTCAAGCAATAGTTCAGCAACTCAACGCGCAACTTTTCTGAAACCTGCGCATTTGCAACCGAATACAGGATCTCAATCGCGGAATAAATGCTCCCTCCAACATCTCCATTGCTATCGTCGGCATACTGAAGTGCCCCTGTCATCTCTTCCATTACGGCAAAGGCAATGAGCATGGCAGATTTGTAGTTGGCTTTTTCAAGATGTTTTCCGGCCGTTTGAATGTACTCATCAATGGCAATTCCCACCGCACGCGCACCGGAATAATCAATAAAACCATGCCTGTCGCTCGATGATTTAAGTATGGCTTTCACCTGTTTTACATACAATGCCTTTGTCTCCGGCATCACCAGGTGGGCATAACCAGCCAGAAACAACTGACGGAATTTCCTGTCACGGTCACATTGTCCCCGAAGGATTTCTTTCATATCGTCAGACGTCAGATGTTCGAGAATCACATCTACCTGTTCGGCAATGGTTTTCTTTTTTGCCACAGTTTTAGCCGTTGTACTGCTCTTCTTTGCTTTCTTTACAAGGCTTAACTCATTTTGCTGAAGTTCAAATATAACCGCTGCCACATGTTTACACACAGGTCCCATATCGTAAGGACAGGTGCAACTATGCTCAGTGATTGTATCATTTTCAATTCTGATGCGAACCGTATAATCTTCAGTACCCTCCACAATTGCTTCGTATTCCCCATGAGCCATTAGTTCGGGCTCGGCAACAAGACCCTTCTTAAAATACTTATAACCGCGATTTAAAATGGTTTCATCAATGTATTGTTCGAATTCCTGAAGAGGTATATTCATCGTTTGTTACAGGTTTGGGGGGTTATTTGAATTCGGGATTAAAATTATATATGTCAGGGAGTATCTTGTACTCAATTATCGGAAAATTTATCATTAGCCGCGTTGGAAAGTTATACGGCGATGTATTCAGAAATCCGTGCGAAGGATGCAGCGCGCTGTTTTTTGTCAGGCTTTGAGTGGTCCGTTTCAATCGATCTTTTGGGGTAATTTATAAATAAAGTCATGAAATTCAGATGTGCGGTGCAAGATGGTAAGATACCCGTTCAGTTTGTCCTTATATTCAATCAGGTAATCCGGGTGCAGTTTTTTAACGACAAGGT
>JARKQF010000168.1 GCA_029973975.1 Paludibacter sp. | reverse complement strand
TCTTCTTTACAATAGTCAACCAGTTTTCAGGTGGTTATAGCACCGGGGTTCCACCTCTTCCCATTCCGAACAGAGAAGTTAAGCCCGGTCACGTCGATGGTACTGCGTAAAAGTGGGAGAGTAGATAGCCGCCGTTTTTTTAAGAAGTCCCGGTCACCCTTATCAGTGACCGGGACTTTTTTTATACACTGAAAACCCGATGGGATAAGCGGATGTTACCAACAAGTTAAGACGGAAACAATGGGATAGGCAATGAAAAAATATTATCTTTGCAAAAACAAAGAAATTATATGACACGTCAGGAAATTAACTCTTTGCGCCGTGAACTCCATCAACATAATTATAATTATTATGTATTGAATAGTCCCACTATATCTGATTTTGAATTTGATACCAAAATGAGGCAACTTCAGGATCTTGAAAATAAACATCCGGAGTTTTATGACCCTTTGTCTCCCACACAACGTGTAGGTAGCGATATCACGACTTCATTCAACCAGGTTGTTCATCAATATCCGATGCTTTCGCTTGCCAATACTTACTCTGAAGGGGAAGTGATGGACTTCTATCAACGGGTTCAGAAAACGCTGAATGAAGATTTCGAATTGGTATGCGAACTGAAATACGATGGAACGTCTATTTCCCTGATTTATGAAGATGGTTTATTGCAAAGAGCGGTAACACGGGGTGATGGTGTAAAAGGCGATGATGTAACAGCCAATGTGAAAACTATCCGCAGTATTCCGCTCCAATTACAGGGTAATTTTCCTTCTAAATTTGAAATAAGAGGTGAAATTCTGATGCCCTGGGCGGTGTTTGATGAAATAAATAAAGAAAGAGAAGCCCAGGAAGAGCCGTTGTTTGCTAATCCAAGAAATGCTGGTTCAGGTACATTGAAATTACAAAACTCAGCAGTTGTTGCTTCCAGAAAACTGGATTCATTCTTATATAGTGTATTGGGTGAAGATTTACCTTTTACCGGTCATTTTGATAGTTTGCTGGCTGCAAAATCATGGGGCTTTAAAATTTCTGATGCAGTTCGTGTCTGTAAATCGCTTGATGATGTATTTGAATTTATACGTAAATGGGATGTTGACCGAAAAAAATTGCCGGTAGCTACTGATGGAATTGTAATCAAGGTGAACCAATTTTCACAACAAAAGATGCTTGGTTTTACAGCTAAGTCACCGCGTTGGGCGATAGCTTATAAATATCAGGCAGAAAAGGCAGTTACCAGACTTAATTCGGTTTCTTATCAGGTCGGCCGTACCGGAGCCGTAACTCCCGTTGCTAATCTTGATCCGGTATTATTGTCCGGAACAACCGTAAAAAGGGCTTCATTACATAATGCTGACATTATTGCATCCCTTGATTTGCATATCGGTGATATGGTTTACGTGGAAAAGGGAGGGGAAATAATTCCTAAGATAACTGCTGTAGCTGTTGATCAGCGATTTATGATTGGGGATAAAGTCCAGTTTATTAAAAAATGTCCCGAATGTGGTTCAGAACTAATTCGTTACGAAGGGGAGGCTGCTCATTATTGTCCGAATGAAAATGCTTGTCCTCCTCAGATTAAAGGACGAGTCGAACATTTTGTCAGCAGAAAAGCCATGAATATTGAGGGACTTGGTGGCGAAACCATTAATTTGTTGTATGAAAATGGTATGCTGAAGAATATTGCAGATATTTATACCCTGAAAGTACCTGATTTGGCAAGATTGGAAAGACTGGGACCCAAATCAGCTCAGAATATTAAAATATCTTGTGAAAAATCCAAAGAAGTTCCTTTTGAAAGGGTTATCTTTGCACTTGGGATTCGTTTTGCAGGTGAAACTGTTGCAAAGAAACTTGCACATGCTTTTCATGATATAGAAAGTCTGGAGCACGCTGAATATGAGGCTTTAATTCAGGTTGATGAAATTGGTGACAGAATTGCTCAAAGTGTGATTCGATATTTTGCTGATGAAAATAACAAAGAGATTATCAGTAGATTAAAATCATACGGACTCCAAATGTCGCTTTCTGAAGATGAACTGTTGCAGAAATCGGATAAACTGGCAGATAAAGTGGTTGTCATTAGCGGAACTTTTCGCTATTACTCCAGGGATGAATATAAGAAAATGATTGAACAACACGGAGGTAAAAATGCAGGTAGTGTTTCATCAAAAACTTCTTTTATCCTGGCCGGTGAGAATATGGGACCTGAGAAACTTAAAAAAGCAGAAAGTCTCGGTATTCAATTGTTGAATGAGGATCAGTTTATGGAACTTATTCAGAAAGAAAAAGAAGGGGGTAATATACAAATGGGAACGCTTTTTTAATCAAATGTTATGGCAGGACAATTAGTTAATTATTTTTTCAATAAAAGGGCCAGAAAGCACCTGAAGAACGAAATGCGAAATAAGCAATTCGTAAATTACGATAAAGCAAAAACGATATTGTTGTTATTCGAGAGTAATTATTCAGAGAAGAATCCCGAAACTAAAAGAATTATTCAGTCTTTAACTGCTGATGGAAAGAAGGTAACTGCCTGGGGTTATGTTGAGAAGAAAAATGTTACTTCTCCAGCCTATCCTGAATACAGAATACTGAATCAGAAGGATCTCGGATTATTCCATAAGCCTTATGAGAAACTGATTCAGGAGTTGCTTCGTCAGGAATATGATTTATTGATAGATATTTCGACTAAAAGATTCGTAGCTTTGGATTATATTGTACTGCATGCCAATGCAAAATGTAAAACAGGGATGAAAAAAACGGATATGGATTTATATGACTTTGCAGTTGACCTTGAATCCCATTTAAAAGAGAATGAAATTCAGCTTGATGATTTGGAATATTCTTTTTTATATAAACAGATATTATTTTATCTGAAAAACATACAAACTAACGATTAAAAACGTATTTTTGTACCCGAAAAGAACTATTTACCAATGATACATAGCAAATTGAAAGGAATGGGTGTTGCGCTGATAACCCCGTTTAAGGAAGATGAGACGATTGATTTTGATTCACTGGCAAGGTTAGTGGAACATCAAATTAAAAATGGTACTGATTATCTGGTCGTTTGTGGAACAACCGCAGAAACTCCGACTTTGACTGAAGAGGAAAAAGAAGAAATCAAACGTTTTGTCGTGGATATTAATAATGGCCGTCTTCCCATCGTTTATGGTATCGGAGGTAATAATACCAAACAAATAGTTGAGAAGGTACAGCATACCGACCTGACAGGAATCGATGCGATCCTTTCGGTCACTCCTTATTACAACAAACCCTCACAGGAAGGATTATATCAGCATTATGCCGCAATTGCAGCGGTTTCTCCGGTTCCTTTAATTTTATATAATGTTCCTGGAAGAACCGGCGTGAATATGACTGCGGAAACAACACTTAGACTGGCAAATGAATTCCCTGTGATCTGTGCTGTTAAAGAGGCTTCCGGAAGCTTTAGTCAGATTGATGATATAATTAAAAATAAACCGGCCGATTTTATGGTAATCTCCGGTGATGATGGGATTACCTTTCCTTTGATCACACTTGGTGCTGTGGGAGTTATTTCTGTTATTGGAAACGCTTTTCCGAAGGAATTCAGTCGCATGGTTCGTCTGGCTTTGCAAGGTGATTATGATAATGCAAGAAACATTCATCATCGTTTTACTGAGTTGATTGAACTTCTGTTTGTTGAAGGAAATCCCGCCGGAGTGAAAAGTATGCTGGCGGTAATGGGGTTCATCAATAATAAATTACGCTTGCCCCTGGTGCCCAATACTATTAAAACGTATGAAAAGATCAGACATGTGTTGAACAGACTATAATGGATTTTAATATAGCTTTTAAAGCAGTAATCTAAGAATCGGAATGTTTTTACACGAAATATTCCGATTTTCATTTATTTATTTTATCTTTCGCAAAAAATAACCTGATGGAAAAAATTGCGAAAAAAGAAGTAATCGATCTTGTAATTGATTTACTCACACATACCGGGAAGGAAATTACGGATGAGGAAAGAATGGAGCAGCTTAAGTATGCTTCTCTTGTGAAAAATGAAAATGATAAGGCTTTGCTTACCAGAATGTTGGATGAATCCTCACAAATCCGGAACAACAGGAAACTCGCACGAAGGATAAAGTATCTTCTTGATCTGTATGGAATACCTGCTTTTTTTAATCGTTTTGATTCAGTGCTGATGTGGCTTTTTGCTGAATTCGGTTTTCTGTTTGATTTTATAGCCATACCGATTTTCAGGAAGAAATTGCGCAAAGATACCTCGAAAGTGATTATCAACGAAAAACCAACGGTCTTCTATTCCCACCTTAAATCACGAAAATCAGAAAAGATAGGTCAGAATGTCAATATTTTAGGTGAAGTCGTATTGGGTGATAAGGAAGCTGATGATCGTTATCATCATTATCTTAAAGCGCTTGAAAATCCGCAGATCAATTATATTTCTATCAAAATTTCAGGCATTTATGCTCAAATTACGCCACTTAACTACGAGCACAACAAAGCTGAACTAATCAAACGTTTATCAGCTATTTTCAGAAAGGCAATAGAGTTTCCTTATAAAGATGAAAATGATTTTCTCAGACCTAAGTTTGTTAATCTTGATATGGAGGAATATAAAGATACTCGCCTGACACTTGATGTGTATAAAGCGACATTAAATCTTCCTGAATTTAAAAATTATACTGCAGGTATTGTCGTACAAACCTATCTACCTGATGCATGGAGTTTTCAAACTGAATTACTTGATTTTGCTCATAAAAGGGTGATGAATGGAGGCGCTCATCTGAAAATGAGATTGGTGAAAGGGGCTAATCTGGCTATGGAGACTGTGATGTCTTCTTTAAAAGGGTGGGAGAATCCGGTATACGACAATAAAATTGATGTAGATGCCAATTACCTGAAATTACTCGACCGCGCACTGCTGCCTGATAATGCTTCTGTGATGCATATTGGGGTGGCATCTCATAATTTGTTTACAATTGCGTATGCCCACCTTTTATCGAAACGTTATCAGGTAGAAACCTTCCTGAGTTTCGAAATGCTGGAAGGTATGGCAAATTATCTTCCACGTGTACTTAAATCAATCAATAAACAAATTATTTTATATACGCCGGTTGTCAGCGATAAGAATTTTCTGAATGCTGTGGCTTATTTGGTCAGGAGATTGGATGAAAATACAGGAAAAGATAACTTTCTAAGTTATTCTTTTGATTTGCAATATGGAAGTGAGGCCTGGGATGCTCTTAAGACTCAGTTTGAATGTGCTTATGACAGAAAGGAGACGGTAAGTGTTCTTGCCAAAAGAACTCAAAACCGGCTGAATAAACCAGAAGTGAGACCTGAAATGCAGGTGTTTGCAAATGAACCGGATACAAATTTTGATTTGATGCCCAATAAAATCTGGACTGTCGAAATCAGGAAAAAATGGAAAAAGAAAGCAGAAGATGAAAAATATGAAATTCCGGTTCAAATAGGTGCTCAATTTGTAAAAACTAATTTGCTGCAGACTTATCCTGATCATAATCAACAAGACAAAGTAGCAGTATGTGTGGTGCATCAGGCTGACTTGGATCAATTAAAAGAAATTGTTCAAATTGCTGAAAATGACCCGGCTGGATGGAGCGGTTTATCTTTTGCTGAAATCAAAGCCGTTTTACATCGTACAGCAGATGTATTATCGGATAAACGTGGTGACCTGATTGGTTGTATGTCGGCTGTCACAGGAAAGACTTTTTATGAAGGTGACGTGGAAGTTTCGGAAGCAATCGACTTTTGCCGGTATTATCCTTTGTCACTGGAGCCGTTTTTTGCCATGGAATCGATTGAGCTTTCTCCCAAGGGCGTGGTGCTCGTGATACCTCCCTGGAATTTTCCAACGGCGATACCTGTTGGTGGTGTAGCTGCTGCACTGGCAGGTGGAAATCGTGTGATTCTGAAACCGGCAACAGTTGCTTTTCCGATCGCATGGGAATTTGCACAATGCTTCTGGGATGCCGGAGTGCCTAAGGAAGCTTTGCAGCTTGTTTGTCCGGACAGTCGTGAATCGTTGAACTACCTGGTGAGTCTCCCAGTAATTAAACATATTATTTTTACCGGAGGTACTGATACGGCTTTGAATATCATGAAGATGAATCCCCATTGTCCGATTTCAGCCGAAACAGGAGGTAAAAATGCTATGATTTTAACTTCGTCATGCGACCGTGACCACGCGATACAGAATATACTGACTTCAGCTTTCAGTAATGCCGGACAAAAGTGTTCCGCTTGTTCACTGCTGATTCTGGAGAAGGATATATACCATGATCATACTTTCAGGGAAAAATTAAAAGATGCTGTGTTGAGTTTACATGCCGGCAGTGCATGGGATCCTGCTAATATTGTCGGTCCTATGGTGACAAATAAAAATGATAAACTGTTCAAGGCATTTGAACTGGAACCTGGTGAAGAATGGTTGGTGGAGCCAGTGTTTGCCGACGAAGAACAGTATGTGTTAAAGCCTGCTGTAAAATTGGGAGTAAAAGCAGATAGCTATACTTTCAGAACAGAACTGTTTGCCCCTTTATTGGCTGTTGTTTGCATGGATAACCTGGAGCACGGGATACAATTGGCAAATAGTACGGAATACGGACTTACATCAGGACTGCAAAGTCTGGATGAAAGAGAACATGCAATCTGGACAGAGAAGATTCAGGCGGGAAATCTGTATATAAACAGGGGGATTACGGGAGCTATTGTAAGCCGCCAACCTTTCGGAGGAATGAAACGTTCTGCTTTTGGAGCAGGAATCAAGGCTGGTGGACCTAATTATGCCTTATCTTTTCTTAATGTCAAAGAAAAAGAAAAACAATTGCCGACTGTTATTGCCCGTGAGTTAAATGTTTTGATTTCAGATAAAATCATTGATTCTGAGGATGCAACAAGGCTGAGTAAAGCAATGCATAGTTTTCGGTCTGCTTGTGACAATGAATTTTTGTTGGAAAAAGATATCCACAATATTCACGGGGAAAGGAATATTTTACGATATTTGCCTGTTCAAAGGATGATTTTCAGAATTTATCCTGATGACAAACCGGTTGATATCCTGCTTGTGTTGTCTGCTGCTACAGTATTAGAGGTTCCTTTGGTTATCAGTTGTGCGACACGGTTTTTATTTTGTGAAAAATTGAAATTAATTCATCCGTATATTGAGTTAAGGTATGAGCATGATGAGGATTTTATCCGGAATTTATCAGGGTTTGAACGAATAAGAACCTGCGGTCCGGTTGTGCCGGAATCATTATACCGTGTAGCTGCATCAAGAGGGATATATATTGCTAATGCGAAACCGGTTATCGAAGGAAGAATCGAATTATTACATTATTTACGGGAACAAAGTATAAGTTACGAATATCACAGGTATGGGAATATTATCAAAAGCTAAAACAAAAATTGTATTTGTCGGAATAGGTGGGGTAGGTGGCTATTATGGCGGACTGGTTTCGCATTATGCTGAAAATAATCCGGATATTGCAGTCTGTTTTGTTGCAAGAGGAGCCAATCTTGAGGCCATTTGTGAAGATGGTCTGCAAGTAAGCGATGAACACCGGCGTTTTGTGACTCATCCGGCAATTGCGACTGCTAAGGTAGAAGATATTGGAAAAGCTGATTACATCGTGTTGGCTACTAAAAGTTATGATTTGGATGCTACTATGCATCAAATTAAGCCTATGGTGTCACCCAGAACGATTATACTGCCTTTGTTGAATGGAATCGATAATACGGCCAGACTGAGAGCCTTTTTCCCTGATAATGAAGTTTGGTATGGATGCGTTTACATCATCACACGCCTGATTGCTCCCGGAATTATTGAAGATTCCGGAAATGTGCATTTCATGCATTTCGGACATGAAAAGAAAGTTTCAGAGCAATTGCTTTTTATTGAAGATTTATTTTTGAAATCAGGCATTGAGGTTGCCCGTAAGGAAGAACCTGTGAAAGCCATCTGGCGTAAGTTTTTTTATATTTCAACAACGGCTGCGCTTACCACTTACCTGAATACCGATTTCAGAAGTTTGGTTTGGGATGAAGATAAGAAGCCATTGTATCTTGAAATTATGCGGGAATTATTTGCTGTTTCTGAGGCTGAAGGAGTGGGGCTTTACGACGATATCATAGAAGATATGCTTAAATACGGAGGCAGTCTTCCTGCCGGCAGCACTTCCTCGATGAACAGTGATTACCTTGCCGGCAGGCGTACCGAAGTTGAAACGCTGATTGGCGTTGTGGTCAGACTCGGACAAAAGCACGGTATACCAACACCGGTATATTCAAAAGTGTATGAAAAGCTGAAATACTGATCTATGCTTGATTATTTTCCTGTTCAGTTTTTATTAATTCACGGGCAATTTTAAACATGTATTTCTTAGCGGCCTCGTACTCGTTAGGTATAATACCATCGAGAATAGCATCCTTGATTTTTGTTTTGATATCACCCACGATGGCACAGGCCGGGAGATTGAAAGTTTCCATAATTTCTTTTCCATCGATGGGCGGTTGAAAATTACGGACCCGGTCTTTTTCTTCTATCTCTTTCAGTTTCTGTCTGACAAGTTGGAAGTTAGCCCTGAAACGTTTTACTTTCTCCGGATTTTTTGAAGTGATGTCGGCTTCACATAGCATCATCAGGTCGTCGATATCATCTCCTGCATCGAACAACAAGCGTCTCACAGCTGAATCTGTCACTTCATCTTCGCTGAGTACAATGGGGCGCATGTGCAGCGAAACCATTTTTTGTACGTACTTCATTTTCTCGTTCTGCGGCAATTTCATCTTACGGAAAATGCCCGGAATCATTTTCTCTCCCACGTAATTGTGGTTGTGGAATGTCCATCCGAGTCTGTTATCGAAACGCTTGGTACGTGGTTTCCCAATGTCGTGGAGTAAAGCCGACCAGCGCAACCAGAGATTATCGGTTTTCTCGCACAAGCCATCGAGCACGGCCAGCGTATGATAAAAATTGTCCTTGTGACCGATACCTTCTTTTGTTTCAGCACCTTTCAGTGCCAACAATTCAGGGAAAATCAGTTCCAGCAATCCTGTTTTTTCCAATAAAATAAATCCGACTGAAGGTTTACGCGACAGCATGATTTTATTTAATTCATCTGCTATTCGCTCTTTGGAGATGATGGCTATTCGTTCTTTATTTCTTACAATAGCATCGAATGTATTTGTCTCAAGAAAAAATCCCAGTTGTGCAGAAAAACGAATACCCCGCATCATGCGAAGCGGATCATCGGAAAAGGTAATGTCGGGGTTTAAGGGTGTCCGGATAACAAAATTCTTCAGATCCTCCAACCCGTTAAACGGATCGATCAGCTCTCCGTATGTTGCTTTATTCAAACTAAGAGCCAACGCGTTAATGGTGAAATCACGCCGGTTCTGATCGTCTACAAGCGTACCATCCTCAACAATCGGTTTACGTGATTCACTCCGGTAAGATTCTTTTCTGGCGCCAACGAATTCAATTTCAATATCTTTATATTTGATTTGTGCAGTACCGAAATTCTTGAATACAGTCAGATTGGCTTTTTTACCGAGTTTTGCCGTAACTTTTTCAGCTAACTCAATTCCGCTGCCAACAACAACAATATCAATATCTTTGGAAGGTCTTTTTAAAAAAATATCCCGGACATAACCGCCGATCACGTAACAGGCTTTTTCGTTTTCGTCGGCTATGTCTGAGATGAGGTGGAATATCTTGTCGTTTAAATGTTGTATCATTTGTCGAAAAACGTGTAAAATATCTTTAATTTTCCGCAAAGATACGACTTTTTACTTACTTCCCGGAAGCCTTAGCTTTTCTTGTTTTCAGTTTTTTCACTTCTTTTTCGAGTGTTGCGATTTCTCTCTCCTGATGGGTGATGGTTTTCAGCAACTCATTTAATTCTTCATTATCAATGCCCGAAGGGAATTGAGTTTTTACCCGGTCGAGAAAATCAGCCAACACATTCATGTAGTTTACAAAAGCATCGTATGGTGATTCATACTGACTGCCATAAGCTTCCTTGTGACTCATATAACGAAAATGGTCGCTGGTCTGCAACATCAGCCAATCGTGCAGCAAAGGTTTATCGTTGCACATACGTACGCGTACACCTGCGCTATAAAGTTTTTCCAGGGCTTCATGCTGCAAATCATTACCATTCCAGGGACTCAGGTCTTTTTCATGTCCCCACCAACTAATCGGGAATGGAACCAACAAACTACCGGTCGGTTCATTTTTCTTTCCGATTTCAGATGGAAGGGCAAAACCAATCTGATGCTCCATTGCATGATAAGGAATAGCCTTCAGAAATTCGAAGATACCCGTTTCCTGACGTTGTACCATCCCGAAAGATTCATATCCCATCCAGATGTTAAACACTTTTTCTTCTGAAGGCGCCGATGAAATCCAACCGATGAATTTTTCTGCTGTAAGCGGATAATCTGTCCACGAAGGGCTTGAAAAACGCATGAAAATATCTTCGGATAGTTTGCTGTTTCTCACCAGCAATTTCAATTTGTTGAGATAGGCATGGGAATACACAAAATTCGGACTTTTCCATCCCATAACATGCTTGGCTTCTTCAATTAAAACGGTTTTGAAACCCATGTCGACAATTTTTTCACCGATTTCATCAGAATAGATTAACTCGGCATTTCGAAGGGTAGTCGGACGTTTGCCAAATAAACTCTCAATTTTATCTGCATGCATTTTTACTTGTAACTCAAATTCATCTGTATCGAAAACAGAAGACAACGAGTGGGCATAAGGCTCGGCCAGAAATTCAATACTGCCGGTTGCTGCCAGTTCGCGGAAACTGTCAATTACCTCAGGTGCATATTGCTCCAGTTGTTCCAATGCTACTCCTGAAATGGAAAATGCGCATTTAAACTTGCCGTTCGAACTCCGGATCATATCAGCAATGGTTCTGTTGGCTGGTAGATAGGATTGTTCTGCTACCAAACGTATCTTTTCTTCTGTTTGAAAATCATCATAATAGTAATGATCCTGACCGATTTGAAAGAACCGGTATTTTTTTAACCTCAGGGGTTGGTGTATCTGAAAATAAAAACAAATGTTTTTCATAACCGAATATATTTAATATTTTCTAACTTTATCATCCTCAGAATTTTATTCTAATCTTTTAAAGGTTCGGAATCAGTATTTCAACACGCTATCGTATATTGATCTGACTTTTAAACCGGCATTATACCATTTAATGTTGTTGACTTCCTCTCTTCCCTGGTTGCGCAAACTGTTGTACATGGCAGGATATTTTACGATACCATATATAGCATCTGCCATGGCATCAATATCCCAGTAATCGGTCTTAATCGCGTGGGTAAGAATTTCAGCGCAACCAGACTGTTTTGATATGATACTTGGCGTACCTACCTGCATAGCTTCCAGTGGTGAAATTCCAAAAGGTTCGGATACCGAAGGCATGATGTAGACATCACTTTCGGCAAGCATTTCGTGTACTTGTCTTCCTTTAAGAAAACCTGTAAAATGAAAACGGTCTGCAATGCCTCTTTTGGCTACCAGTTCAATCATGTCATGCATCATATCACCGCTTCCGGCCATTACAAAGCGAACGCCATCGGTTTTTTGCAACACCCTGTGGGCTGCTTCAACAAAATATTCCGGACCTTTTTGCATTGTAATTCGTCCGAGGAAGGTAACCACTTTGTCTTTTCTTTCCGTTTTAGTGAATGAATCGGCATCGGGAAGTGGTTCTACCGCGTTGTGTACCGTCGTGACTTTCCGGGGATCTTGATGATATTTCTCGATCACGGTTCGCCTTGTCAGATCGCTCACAGTGATGATGTGGTCAGCCACATCCATTCCTCTTTTCTCGATCGAGTAAACGGTTGGATTTACTTTACCGCGACTACGGTCGAAATCAGTGGCGTGTACGTGTATAACAAGAGGTTTCCCACTGATGTGTTTGGCAAAAACACCGGCAGGATAGGTTAGCCAATCGTGAGAATGTATAATGTCGAACTGCATCTGATGTGCCAATACACTCGCAACAGCTTCATAATTTGAAATTTCTTCAATCAGATTGTCGGGATATTTTCCGGAAAAATTAATACAGCCCAGTTCATCGGTATAGATACGGGTATAATCATATTTGATGCCATTTCTCAACCAGAAATATTCATCGGGATGCATCAATTTTCCAATACGGTAATTAACATGCTCCCAACTGTTTTCGCGCCATACAACCGGAACATGACAGGCTCCTATGATTTTTAAAAAACTCTGGTCTTCATCTCCATGTGGCTTTGGAATAACAAAAGTCAGCTCAAGATCTTTTTGTTCAGCCATTCCCTTGGTCAGCCCATAGCTGGCTGTGCCGAGACCACCCAATATATGAGGAGGGAATTCCCATCCAAACATCAATACTTTCATTGTTTACGCATTTTCAGTTTTTTTCATCATATCCAACACTCTCAGTATCTCCGAAACACTCATGGCAAATGACATTCCTCCATGTCCTTTATAAGGTGGATTCCCATCAAATAATTCGGGGATAGTACCAACGCACAACTCGCTTAATTCTGCTTCATAACCAATCAGCATTCGTTCTATAAATGATCTGCCGCTTTGTTTGTATATCCTGAGGTAGGCAATCGCAAATACGCCGAAAAACAAAGGCCAAACCGGACCGTTGTGGTAGTTTCTGTTTCGCTCCAGCATACCTCCTACATAATTCGGCCGGTAAAAGCCGCTTTTCGGGCTCAAACTTCTTAGCCCCTTAGGGGTGAGTAACTCCCGGGTACAAATATCAATAATTGATTTTTGTTGTGCTTTCACTAAAGGAGAGTAAGGTAAGCCGACAGCAAAAAGCATATTTGGCCGGACTTCCATATCCTTGTAATTATCAGTTACATAATCATGGAGATAAGTACCGTTCCAGAAAGTCCCGACAAATGCTTCCCTTGATATTTCAGCCTGATAATCCGTTAAGTCAGCCAGATTCTCATTACCGGTAGTTCTTTTTAGCTCGGCAACAAATTTCAGAGCATTATACCATAAGGCGTTGATTTCAACAACATAACCTGTGCGTGGGGTAATGGGGACTCCGTCTTCCACCGCATTCATCCAGGTCAGCGCCCGTTCTGTTCCATCGATGTATAAAAGCCCGTTGTTATGTAACAATAGATTAGGATGGTTCTGTTTACGGATGAAAGCGATAATTTCTGAGCAAATATCTTCGAACCTTTTTGCAGCTTCTTCGATGGATGTATAAATTGCATACTGCTGAACCGCAGCAATAAACCACAATAAAACATCAGGTTGATCAATTTCTTCTAACTGAATATCTTCGGTTTTTCCGTTCAGGAATTCCCTGATTTCTTCTATCGATGTTTGCATAATTGCATCGAAGTAATCCATGCGGTTGATTGACAGCGTACATCCGGGAAGTGAAAAAAACTGGTCTCTGGCGCGTGAGCCAAACCAGGGATATCCCGACAGTAGATACGTTTTATCTCCGATACGTTTATAAAACTGTTGCGCCGAATTCTTCAGAGTCGAGAATATGTCAGTCCGTTCGTGTCTTCTGGCCAACTCGTCCTCCCATAGTTTTTTCAGTTTTACAGGAGATATTTCGGTTATTCCCGCAGAAAATATGACTGATTCTCCTTTCTTTACTGGCATTTCGAAAGAACCCGGTACCAACAGGTCTTCCTTGTAATCATATCCGCGTTCCTGTTCTTTATAGTATTCGATATTTTTATACCATACAGGCTGATGGTTGTACTGGTTTTTTTTTGAGAATTGCATGTGGAGAAATGGATAACCTTCGTATAATCTCATGCTGATTCCATTGTTGACTTCTGTGAAAGAAGTATCAGCCTCGCTGTTTTCATGTGTCAGTTCATTTACACTGCGGAATGCCAAAAACGGTTTGAAACGCAATGTCGTAGGAGAATGAGCTTCAAGTAAGGTGTACTTGATGAGAACTCTTGGTTCAAAAGAAACCAGCATTCTTTCTTTTGAAAGAACAACGCCACCCACCCGGTACACGGTACGCGAAATACTATTACAGTCGAACTGACGGATATATTTGTGACCGTTAGGACTGAAGCTATTGCCTTCGTACTTATGAATGCCCAGATTAAATTCGGCTCCATGTTGGATAACTGTTTCATCCAGAGATGATAGCAATACATGATTGGATTTGTCAATTTCGGGTAACGGAATTACAAGTTGACCGTGATACTTCCTTGTATTGCAGTCAATCAGAGTGGTGCTGTTGTATGCGCCTGCCCTGTTGGTGCGGATCATCTCTTTAGTGAGTGATTTCTCAAGGTTGATTAACAGAGTTTTATCGAAATTCAGGTAACTCATAGAATTTTATTTATAGGTAATAAAAACGATTGCAATATAATCATAAATCGGGTATTCTGCAATAAAAAATTGCAGGAAACATTCAATTTCCTGCAATTTTTATTGTGTATGATTATTTTTGTTTTTACATTTGCGACGCAAAAGCAAACCGCCTCTTTAGCTCAGTTGGTAGAGCAAATCATTCGTAATGATTAGGTCGTGGGTTCGAGTCCCATGAGAGGCTCTTTAATTTAACTCTTTGTCCAGATTGGTTTTTATGGCAGCCAGAAAATCCTGTGTGTTCAGGTAGTTCTCTCTTTTTACACCATCGCCATATATCAATAAAGCCAGATCTTTGGTCATCTGACCTGCTTCAACTGTTTTAATACATACTTCTTCGAGTTTTTTACTGAAATTAATCAATGGCTCGTTTCCATCCAATTTACCCCGGTGTGCCAGTCCACGTGTCCATGCAAAAATAGAAGCAATCGGGTTGGTTGAAGTTTCTTTACCTTGTTGATGTTGGCGATAATGGCGGGTTACAGTACCGTGTGCAGCTTCTGCTTCCACCGTTTTACCATCGGGAGTAACCAGTACCGATGACATCAGCCCGAGCGAACCAAATCCTTGAGCCACAGTGTCGGATTGGACATCTCCATCGTAGTTTTTGCATGCCCATACAAAACCACCGTTCCATTTCAGGGCAGAAGCCACCATGTCATCGATCAGTCTGTGTTCATAGGTAATCCCGGCTTCAGCAAATTTTGTTTTAAATTCAGTTTCGTACACTTCCTGGAAGATATCTTTGAAACGTCCGTCATAAGCTTTCAGGATGGTGTTTTTGGTCGACATGTAAAGTGGCCATTTTTTTTCCAGTGCAACCTGGAATGAAGACCGGGCGAATCCGTAAATAGACTCATCGGTATTGTACATCGACAAAGCCACACCATCACCTTTGAAATCATAGACTTCCCATTCCTGTGTTTCACCGTCTTCATTGGTAAAAGTCATCTTCAGTTTTCCTTTACCTTTGATTACCACATCGGTAGCTTTGTACTGATCTCCGAAAGCATGACGACCGATTACAATCGGCATATCCCATCCGGGTACTAAGCGAGGCACGTTTTTACAAATAATGGGCTCACGGAAGACAGTGCCGCCAATGATATTCCTCAGCGTACCATTCGGTGATTTCCACATTTTTTTCAGTCCGAATTCCTCAACACGCGCTTCGTCGGGGGTGATGGTCGCACATTTAATCCCTACATTATACTGAAGGATGGCGTTGGCAGCGTCTACAGTCACCTGATCGTTTGTAGCATCGCGGTTTTCAATGCCCAGGTCGTAGTATTTAATATTGATATCCAGATAGGGTAGAATAAGTTGTTCTTTGATAAATGACCAGATAATTCTGGTCATTTCATCCCCGTCCAACTCAACAACGGGATTTAATACTTTTATTTTTTGCATAGGTTTATTAATTGTTAGTGGATATTAGTGGATAGTGGTTAGTTTTTGATGGTTAAAAATCAGTTAATTAACCACTATGCACTAACCATTATCCACTAATTAATCAACGTTTGTTCAGTGGCACAAATGGCATCTTCTCACCTACGTTTTTGTATGCCGGACGAATGATTCGCTTGCTGGCGAAATTCAGTTCTTCGATGCGGTGAGCTGTCCAGCCGGTAACGCGGGACATGGCAAACAAAGGTGTGTATACTTCTGTAGGTAATCCCATCACATCATACACGAATCCTGAGTAAAAGTCAACATTGGTACAAACCTGCTTGTTGATATCAGAGCCTTTGAAAGTCATAAACGCATTGATGGCTCTTTCTTCCAGCAGTTCGAGGAATGCAAATTCCTTTTGTCTGCCTTTTTCTTCAGCCAGTGAACGTGCAAGTTCTTTCAACAGGATGGCTCGTGGGTCGGAAATCGTGTAAACTGCGTGTCCGATACCGTATATCAAACCACTCCGGTTGTATGCTTCTTTGTTCAGCATCTTGTTGAAGTAATTGTCAATTTCTTTTACGCTGGACCAGTCTTTAATAGTAGTTTTAAGGTGGTCAAACATATCTTTTACTTCGATGTTGGCTCCACCATGTAACGGACCTTTCAGTGACCCGATACCAGCCGCAATAGAAGAATAAGTGTCGGTTTGTGTAGAGCTGGTCACGCGAACCGTAAAAGTTGAGTTGTTACCACCACCATGTTCGGCATGCAAGATCAAACAAAGATCGAGTAGTTTCACATCCAGGTCGGTATAGTTATTCGGACCTTTAATCATGTACAGGAAGTTTTCTGCTAAAGAAGCGCCTTCGAGCGGGTGACGGATGTGTAATGAACGTCCCTGTTGACTGTGACGCAGGATGTTGTATGCATAGGCAATGATGGTCGGGAATTTAGCGATCAGGTCAATTGACTGTCTTACCAGGTTCTCTCTGGAAATGTCATCGGCATGTTGGTCGTAAGTGTACATTTCCAGTACACTTCTTGCCAGGATGTTCATGATGTTTTGTCCTTCCAGTTCCAGGATATTCATTTTCATCTTTGTATCAAGAGCCATCGACTCATTGATGATGTTGGAGAAGGTTTTCAATTCTTCCTTATCAGGCAGATATCCGGATAAAAGCAAAAATGCCGTTTCTTCAAAACCCAGACGGTTTTCAGCTTCAATGCCGTGTACCAGATCTTCCAGGTCGACACCTCGATAGAAAAGTTTTCCCGGAATAGGTTTTAATCCTCCTTCGGGTAATCTTTCGTAACCAACAACATCTCCGACTTTGGTCAGCCCGACCAATACCCCTGTGTTGTCCTCATTTCTCAAGCCACGTTTTACATTAAACTTCGTGAAAAGTTCTTTGTCGATGCGGCTGGTGGTTTTAACGGTTTCTGATAATTTGTATATCAGATAATCTTTTTTGTCACCCATAGTGTTACTTTTTTCTGATTTATATTCTATTTTTCATTTCTATTCATTGCATTCAGCGCGCTTCCCGCTTTGTACCAGCCAATCTGCTGTTCGTTGTATGTATGTACGGCTTCGAATGTGTCCGTAGTTCCATCAACATGTTTCAGTGTTACCATGAGATTTTTACCGGGAGCAAAATCTTTCAGCCCGGAAATACTTATTTTATCATTTTCACGCACTTTATCATAATCATCCTTATTGGCAAAAGTCAGTGCCAGCATGCCCTGTTTTTTCAGATTGGTTTCATGAATGCGGGCAAATGATTTTACAAGAATGGCTTTTACATTCAAAAACCGGGGTTCCATCGCTGCGTGTTCGCGTGATGAACCTTCTCCGTAATTTTCTTCAGCCACCACAACAGAGCCTAAGCCTTGTGCTTTGAATTTTCTGGCTAATGCAGGTACGGCACTGTATTCACCCGTTTCAGGGTCGAGTACAGCATTGGTTTTGTCGTTAAAAGCATTTACGGCTCCGATGAGCATGTTGTCGGAAATGTTATCGAGATGACCACGGAAACGCAACCAGGGTCCGGCCATGGAAATGTGGTCGGTGGTACATTTACCTTTAGCCTTGATTAAGAGCGGCAATTCAGTTAATTCATTACCATCCCAGGGTTTAAAAGCTTCCAGTTTCTGCAGGCGGTTAGATGCAGGGTCGATGTTTATTTCAATTTTGCTGCCGTCAACCACAGGTGCTACATAACCTGCATCTTTTACATCAAAGCCCTTTACCGGGAGTTCGAAACCTTTAGGCTCCTGTAATTTTACCTTATCTCCTTTTTCATTTGTCAAGTCGTCAGTCAGGGGATTGAAACACAAGTCACCTGCGATGGTGAGCGCAGCTACTACCTCCGGAGAGCCGATAAAAGTGTGTGTGTTTGGGTTACCGTCGTTGCGTTTTGCAAAGTTCCTGTTGAATGAAGTGATGATGGAGTTGGGACGATTCGGATCGTCCATTTCACGTTTCCACTGACCGATGCAGGGTCCGCATGCGTTGGCCATAATCACGGCTCCGGCCGACTCAAATTCAGCTAATATCCCGTCCCTTTCAGCAGTATAGCGAACTTGTTCCGAACCCGGATTGATGATAAACTGCGCTTTGACTTTAAGACCATCTTCTTTGGCCTTTTTTACGATTGAAGCAGCACGTGTCAGGTCTTCGTAAGAAGAATTAGTACATGAGCCAATCAGGCCGGCTTCCATTTGTTGTGGATATCCTTTTTCTTTTACAATTTTAGCAAATTCAGAAAGCGGGTAAGCGGCATCCGGTGTAAACGGACCGTTTACATAAGGTTCCAGTTTACTCAGATTAATTTCAATCAGGCGGTCGTAATACTGCTCCGGATTGGCGGTTACTTCAGCATCAGCTTGCAGATAATTAATATTTTGCAGTGCCAGCATAGCAATTTCTTCTCTACCGGTTGCTTTCAGATAGGCTGCCGATTTTTCATCAAAGGGAAATATCGAAGTGGTGGCCCCCACTTCAGCCCCCATATTACAAATAGTTCCCTTTCCTGTTGCTGAAATTGATTTTGTTCCTTCCCCGAAATATTCAATTACCGCGTTGGTTCCACCTTTTACTGTCAGTATGCCGGCGAGTTTCAAAATTACATCTTTCGGAGATGTCCAACCCGACATTTTTCCTGTCAGTTTAACACCGATAATTTTAGGCATTTTCAGCTCCCATGGCATCCCGGCCATCACATCCACGGCATCAGCACCGCCCACGCCAATGGCAATCATGCTCAACCCTCCGGCATTGGGGGTATGAGAATCAGTCCCAATCATCATGCCTCCCGGAAATGCATAATTTTCCAGTACAACCTGATGAATAATGCCGGCTCCCGGTTTCCAGAAACCAATGCCGAACTTATTGGATACATTACTCAGAAATTCGAACACCTCTTTGTTGTTTTGATTGGCAGTCTGCAAGTCAGGTCCGGCGGCTATGTGCGCCTGAATCAGGTGATCACAATGTACCGTTGAAGGGACAGCAACCCGTTCGCGGCCAGAGTTCATCAACTGCAACAGGGCCATCTGCGCTGTTGCATCCTGCATGGCAACCCGGTCAGGTGAAAAGTTAACATAATCAATGCCTCTTTCAAAAGCGTTGATTGCTTCCCCTGCATAGAGGTGTGCATACAAAATTTTTTCTGTCAACGTCATGGGACGACTTAATATTTCCCTCGCTTTGTTTACTCTTTCAGGTAATGATTGATATACATTCCTGATCATTTCTGCATCAAAAACCATATTTTATGTAATAATTTTAATTTTAAACGGTGTCGACTTTTAAAAATGTATATTTAAACATTATTTCTAAAGAAATTATCCAAAGATAATAAAAAAGATAAACTTGAAAATAGTCTGATTCTTTTGCTAATGATATTTTAACAAAGAATCATTAATAAAAGTTCAACTGAATTTCTCAATGTATGAATATTTACTTTTTACAGATATAAATACTGAAAAATGGATTTTTTATGTTTTATAACAGAAAAAATGAGAATTCAGGATGGGACATTTTTATGCTAAAATGTATACTTTTGTAGTATTTAATCCTTTTGTCAGATACAATTCTTTGGGAAAATTAACGCATATCTTATGAGTGAATATATAGCCCGTGATTTTTCAACTGACCAATTTATTGAAACTGATCAGCAACTTTCACGTTTAATTTCTAACCTTCCGGGTTTTATTTACCGCTGTGCCAATGATGAAAACTGGACCATGTTTTACATCAGTGATGTGTGTGAAACAGTTACAGGTTACAAGCCAGACGATTTTATAAATAATAAAAGAATCACATTTAATGATATTATTCATCCTGATTATCAGCGAGTCTTGCATGATGACTGGAAAGATGTACTCAATAAGAAAAAGCCATTTGAGCATGAATACAAAATTATCACAGCTTCTGGTGATGAAAGATGGGTTTGGGAACAGGGCGTTGGTGTTTATGATCAGGATGGTAAACTGATGTTTTTAGAAGGCTTTATCCGTGACATTACAGAGAGGAAAAATGCACAGGAAGCCCTTGTCATCAGTGAGAAAAAATTCAGAGCTTTATTCAATGAAATGGCTGATCAGGCTGTATTATGCCGTATCAACAGGAATGAAGAGGGAGAAGTTCTTGATACAAGCATCATAGATTTAAACGAGTCATTTATAAGGGCATTAGGTGTAAGAAACCCTATGGATGTTATTGGTAAATCTCCTTATGATGTGTTGAGGTTAGATAACATTCCTAACTATCATGAAGTGGTACATGCAATTAGTGAGGGAAGAAATCTTAGCTTTGTTGCTGATTTTGAACCGTTAGATAAGCGGTTTAAGGTTTCAGCCATTGCAATACAGCAAGATATTTTCGCAATTATTGCAGCTGATATTACTGAATTGATGCATTATAATGATGTGTTGATTGAGAAAAATAAAGAGCTTGAGAATTACGTGTATGTAACCTCCCACGATTTACGTTCTCCATTGGTTAATATACAGGGTTTCAGTACCAGACTGAAGAAGCATACGGATAAGATAGGAGAGGTGATATCAACTTTGGAAATTGATCAGAAAACGAGAGAGGAACTCAACGATTTAACAGAGCAGAAGATTCCGCATACGCTTGAATATATTTTCAACAGTGTGGGCAAAATGGAAAGAATGCTGAACAGCCTTTTGCAGATTTCCAGAACCGGAAGGATCGCTATGAATATTCAACAGATAAAAATGTATGGTCTGATGTCAAAGGTGATACATGCTGTTGAATACCAGTTACAGGAAATCAATGCCCGGGTCGATATTGAAGATCTGCCTGATTGTTATGGCGATGAAGCCATGTTGAATCAGTTGTTCTCGAACATCATAACCAATGCCGTCAAGTACAGGGACAATCAAAGACAGTTGAAAATAAGCATCAGTGGAGTAAGCAGGTATAAAAAAGTGTTGTACCGGATTATGGACAACGGGATAGGTATTCCCAAAGAACATCTCGAAAAAATCTGGTATGTGTTTTACCGGGTCGATAACAGGCATGTGCCGGGTGACGGTATCGGATTAAGCGTTGTGAAACGCATTGTTGAGAAACATCATGGAAAAATATGGGTAGAATCTACGGAAAGGTATGGAACCACGTTTTTTATTGAGCTTCCTGCTCTTAATTTTTCAGAAAACTAATGATATAAAACAAATGATATGAGTTACAACAGAGAAATTATCATTTTAATCGCAGAAGATGATGACGGGCATGCCGAATTGATTGTGGAAGGTCTCAGGGAAACCGGTTTGAAAAATCAAATCATCAGATTTGATAATGGGAGTGATATATGGGATTATCTTGTTGACGTTCATAAAGAAGGTGGCACTGAAAATAACGCCGAGTATCTGGTGATGCTTGACATTAATATGCCGTTGGTCGATGGTACGGAAGTGTTGAGAAGAATTAAAAATCGTGATGATATGAAGAATATTCCGGTTATCATGCTTACAACAACCGATGATCCGCGCGAAATTGAAAAATGTTATCAACTTGGTTGCAATGTATATATTACAAAACCGGTAGAATTTATTAAATTTGCAGAGACATTACAAAAACTAGGTTTTTTCTTACAGATAATTAAGGTGTGAAATGAAAATTCTGATCATTGAGGATGATGCGGGAATAGCCGAACTGGTACGGTTTGAACTGGAAGATCTCGGATACGAAACTGTATGGGCAAATACCTTTGTCGATGCTGAGCGTATTTTGGAGGAGGTTGATGTTAAACTGATGTTGATAGATTATAAATTGGCAGGTGAAGAAAATGCCGGAGACTGGTTGCAGCGGAGGATTAAGTCTAATTTACCGATACCTGCATTCATCATGTCGACAGGTCAGGGAGATGAACGTGTCGCGGTGGAAATGATGAAGTTGGGTGCACGCGATTATCTGGTTAAAGATTCCATGTTGATGACCCGGTTACCCGAGGTAATTAAAAGGGTCTCCAATGATGTGGAAAATGAGATGAAACTTAAACAAGCTGATGAGTTAATTCAAAAACAGTTGAAATTTACACAATTGTTGATGAATATCTCGACCTCGTTTATTAATTTACCTTTATCTGAAGTTGAAAATGCAGTACACGACTCGTTAGCAAACATATCAAGATTTGTAAATGCAGATCAGAGCTATATTGTCTATTATGATTTTAAAAATCAGATCGCTACACTTGATTATGAATGGTCTAAAGAAGGTTTTACTCCGCGTAAGGAAATCTATCAGACTATTCCGATGGAAAAAATGGATAACTGGATACCCCGGCATTTAAAGGGTGAGGTTGTTTATGTGTATGATGTGAATAAATACGATCAGCAAAACGTTCGCGATTCCGTACTAAAATACGGAATAAAAAGTGTGATTGCCATCCCGATGATGGATAACGGTAAATGTCTGGGTTACGTGAGTTTTGATTCAATATGTGAGAACCACGTGTATTCCGAAAGCGAACAACAACTTTTCAAGGTGTTTTCTCAGTTACTCATCAATATTTACAAACGTCGTCAATATGTAGAAGAAATACGTCAGAGTGGAGAAAAGTACCGTCTGTTGTTTGAACACAATCCGGAACCTATGGCAATTTTCGATTACGACACCTTGAAGTTTTTGGAAGTCAATGACGCTGCGATTACTCATTACGGTTATTCCAGGGAAGAATTTCTTACGATGTCGATTAAAAATATGCGGCCTGTAGAAGATGAAACATTGCTCAAAAATAATATCGGCAAATTGTTAAAGTCAAATCAGTTCAGGCTTACTGCGCGACATTTGAAGAAAAACGGTGAAATTATTCAGGTAGAACTAACCAGTTCGCAAATTAACTGGAATGGTAAGAAAGCCATTCATATCCTTGTGAACGATGTAACAGAAAAGAATATTGCCCAGGATAAACTGCAGGAAAAAAGGGATATTCTAAAGAAAGTTTTGGATGAAAGTACCAGTTTTATTCAATTACAGTCCGGTCACATCAATTATGATAAAATTACGGATATGATGGTTGAAATATCCGGAGCCTATATTGTAGCATTTAATCAGTATGTGAATAATGGCGCTGAATATATGACCAAAAGTGTCAGCGGAATCGGCGATTTTGTGCGTAACTCTATCAATATTCTGGGTTTCAATCTGATTGAAAAGAAATGGAAAGCCGATCCTTTTGTCAATACATTCAAAGAAAGAACTTCAATACAAGTGTTTTCCGGCGTTCAGGATGTCGTTGGAAAAGTTCTCCCGAAATCTGTTACCCAGATTATTGAAAGTACGTTTAATTCAGGACAGGTCGTCGTTGTTTCAACCTGCTATAATAACCAGGTTCTCGGCGATTTTGTGTTGATTTTCAACAAAGGCAGGGAACTGAAAAACAGTGAAATTGTCAAACTGTTTTCCAATCAGGTTGGATTGTTTTTAGTTCGTATAGAAACGGAAAAAGCCATGCGGGAAAGTGAGGAAAAATATCGTTATTTATTTGAAAACAATCCTCAACCCATGTGGATTTACGATGTGGACTCACTTTCATTTCTGGAAGTTAATAATGCGGCTATCAATCATTATGGTTTTTCGAGAAAAGAATTTTTGTCCATGACACTTTTTGATATTTGTCCACCCGACGATATTCCGGAATTTGTAAAATCGATCGCCAATATTAAGGATAAGAAAGATCATTTTACCCGCAGAAGGCATCTGACTAAAAACGAAGAGATTATCTATGTTGAATTAACATCGACACCCATTTTATATGATAGCCGGAATGCCCGTCACGTGTTGGTGAACGACGTTACCAAACGTAAAAAGATGGAAGATGAACTCAATCGTAAGATGAGTGAACTCTTAGATAACTAAGCCAGAATAAATGCTTTAGTACGCGTTATTAAAGGTGGGAAACTGATCGTCTGATTTTAATTCGTCTTCTTCAATAACGGATACTGCTTTTTGTAACAGCAAAGAATTCGGGAATATGTGTATCCCGCCATCCCGTGTTTTAAGGTGTGTGTAGAATGTAAAAATATCTTCCACTCTGGCTTCGATGGGCATATCTTTGTCAAGTATGCGTATATAATCGCCAATCTTAAACGGAGCCGAGAAATAAATGATGATTCCGGCAGTGATGTTACTCAGAATAGACCATTGGGCAAAAAGAGCAACTCCGATTACAGCAAAAATAGATGATAGCGCTACAAATAGGTTTTTAGTGTCAACTCCCCAGATGACAATCAGGATTATAAAACCAGCCAGGTTGAAGAAAATGTTGAATATTCTGATAACCTGACTGATACGGGCTTCAAATGTAGGGGTAATATGTTTATACTTAACAACAATTCTCTTGGTAATAATTTTTAATACCGTGATGATTGCTATTGTAATCAGAGTTCCTATGATTTGTGGAAGATAGGTCAGTAACATAGATAATACATTATTATTGGGTTTGCTGCAAAGTTAATTCTATTTTTGAATGATGCAAATTGCCTGAAAGTTAAAAAAAGAAAACCCCTGTTTACAGGTTAAGGTAAACAGGGGGAGAGCAGAATTAAACAACACTTTCTTCGCCTTATTCAATTACAACGCTTCTGCGATGCACCGTGTGGGCGCTGAAATAACCGAGATTTGCTCCTGAAATATTGCTTATGGGATTTGTTGTATTGCTTCCCTGTACAAGGTTGTTGATTGTACCGAAAGCATAAAAGTAATCATAAACTGCTTTGGAAATTGATTGCATCTCTACTGTCAGGGTGTCGCCTTTCGACAATTTTCTGTCCACGCAGGTTAAAAAGCTTTTGTTGTCTTTACCATTATTAAACCTGTCATTTTCAACATAGGATACGGTTACTTTTCCATTTACATACTCAACAAAGCGATAATAATTGATTTCATCTTCAGGGTCAGTGTATTCCACTATCACTTCCCAATCCGGCATCTTTACACCTTCTATTTCCGGGATGATGGATTCTCTCACTCTTAATCTGTTGATGAAAACCGGTTTTGGCATCCTGTCTTCTGATTTGATAAAGCTCACATTTCCTTCGGTTTGTACAGACAGTGCATAATTTGAACCTGGAACTCCTTTAATTTTGTTTGAACGATAACGACCGGGCGATACTTCCTGCAGTGTTTCGGAAGTCCCGAATCCGTCTTCCAATACAACTAATGCATTACTTACCAGGTTTTTATTGTTGTCGTTGATGTTGGCTGTTTTCGATAGAATCACTTCTGCATATTGCGATTCCGGAACAATGGCTTCAACTACAAGTTGAGGCGCTGCTACATCAAATTCAAACTCGATTGCTTCTGTACAGGATGTTAAAATGGTTGCTAACATCAAAAATGGAATAAATAATCCATTTATACTGTTCAATTTTTGTGATGTCTTCATAACCTTATATTTTTAAAATTTGAAATTATACGTTATTGATGGAATTGCAGAAAATAAATAAGTCATAACTGCACGCGTTTTTTCCGGATTTGATGGATCTTGTTCAAAATCAATCGAAAATGCATTTTTTCGTGCATAAGCGTTATAAACAGAGAAATTCAGATTACCGCGGTATTTTCCTTTACTTTTCAGGTTCCAGGTTAATCCCAGATCAAGTCTGTGATAATCCGGCATTCTGTATCCGTTTCTTTCATTGAAATAATATTTTATTTCACCATTTATTTCATATTTCCCGCTTGGAAAAGTAACCGCGTTACCTGTTTGGTATACCCAGGTTGCCGACATGGTGAGGTTTTTTGACAGTTCATACATACCAACTATCGACAGATCATTGGTTATGTCCTGACGTGCCGGGTACCAGTTGCCATTATTTATTCCGGGAATGCTCAACTCGGTTCTTGACAAGGTGTATCCGATCCAACCGTTCAGTTTACCATATTTCTTTTTCAACATCAGTTCCAGTCCGTATGACCTGCCATTGCCGAACAACAATTCTCCTTCAATGTGTTGATTGGCCATTACATCAGCTCCGTTTTTCACATCAATCTGATCATGCATCAATTTGAAATAGGCTTCGGCAGCAAACTGATACATGTCGTTGCGCATATTACGGAAATAGCCGGCTGAGAACTGATCGCTCTTTTGCGGTTTCACATTATTTCCCGACATGATCCAGATGTTTACCGGCAATGAAAGGTTTTCTGTAGCAGTAATCATGTGGATGTTTTGCGTATGAGTCGAATAAGATATTTTAACCGATTGTACCGGATTGATGATGTGCGTAATGTTTAACCGTCTTTCCGGTGAAAAATATGATTTTACGACCTCATCTTTCGTGTATGTGATGGTTTCAGAGAGTGTTCCGTTTTCATATTTGTAAAAATCACCCGGCCCATATAATCTGAATGTGTTGAGTCTGATGCCGATATTGAAAATCCAGTTTGGGGAAGGTCTGAACTCATTACTCAGATATACGGTTTGTTCTTTGCCGTTTCTCTCCTGTATTTTCATAGGATGTACCACTGCATTTTCATCGGCAACTAACTGTCCGGGGGTAATATTGTGTGCCAGCATGTCGTAACCCAGAATGAAACGGCTGTTCTCACTTATAAAATAATTGAATTCATGTTTGAAATTGAAATTTTTAATGCCGGATAATACACTGAATGCCGATGGTTCAAAAGCCAGATCCACTTCGTAATCAAAATCGCTGTAAATAACTGATGTGTTGCTAAATAACTTATCCTGCCAAATGTGATTCCATCTGAAAGAAGCTGTGCGATTTCCCCAGGCCAGTCCGAAACGCCCCGGTACGGCGAATGCATCGCGGCCGGAATATGCTGAAATGAAAATCTGATTTTTCGGGTTGATCTTGAAATTTATTTTGGCATTTAAATCGTAAAAATTCAGCGTATTGCTGTTCAGATTAGGATCGTTGGTGAGTTTCAGCAGCATATCAACATAAGTCCTTCGGCCGGCAACGATGAAAGAACCGCGATCTTTAACAATAGGACCCTCAATGGCCAATCGGGAAGATATTAATCCTATTCCGCCGTTTACTTCCAGCGACTGATTGTTGCCGTCTTTCATCCTGATGTCCATTACCGAAGATATTCTGCCTCCATAAGATGCCGGAGCTGTACCTTTATAAAGCGTCATTTCCTTGATGGCATCACTGTTGAACGTGGAAAAGAAACCCAGCAGATGGCTCGGATGATAAACGATTGCTTCATCCAGTATAATAAGATTTTGATCATTACCACCACCTCTTACATAGATACCATTATTGCCATCTCTTACCGAAGTGGCCCCTGGTGTAAGTGAGATGGTTTTCATGATATCCTGTTCTCCGAAAAATACGGGTATATTTTTAATCTCGCTTACCAGTATTTTCTCAGAACCGATATTATTCAATAGTATATTATCATTACGTTTGAAAGGATAAACATCGACCTCTCTTAAGTCGGTGGCCAGTACTTCCATCCTGATGTCGCGACGAATGTTTTGATTGAGGTTGATTTCCAATTCAACAGTTTCATATCCCAGGTAGTTGATTATTATCGTATACTTTCCTTCAGGAAGACTAAGCGCATAGTATCCGTAAGTATTGGAGGATATTCCTGTTCCGGGTAACTCATCGACAGTGACAGCTGCACCTGCCAGTGTTTCACCGTTTCCTTTATCGGTGATTGTGCCGCTGACAGAGTATTTGTTCTGTGCTCCGAGAGCTGAAACAAAAATCAGTAAAAACAATATGTTTACAAAAAACTTCATAAATGAGATCTATAGTCCCGGTATGTCAAAAAATAAAATTCCGGAATAATTTTGAATTATCATGTTTTGAATCATAAACCGGATAATAGCAATCTTTAATTTTTTGAATTTTACCTTCATCCAGTAAACTTTTTGTTACAAAGCCCAATTTCATCCTTTTTTCGCCCAGGGGAGCTTCCATGTCGGAAATCTTAACTCCCTGTTCATGCTGATTGATGAACTCCAATACTCTCGATTTAAGATTCATGACGTTTACTTTTAATGTTTATCAATATGCACTCGTGCATTGTCATTTTCACTTATGCTCTCTATATTTGCATACGGCGTGCCGGAAATTCTAGTTGTCATGCCTGAGTTTGTGTTTTGTTGATATAATATGCTGTAAAACAGAATAATAAAAAAGGGGTTTCTAACAAGAAACCCCTTTTTAAACGGTTGAAAATAACCTTGTAAATTTGAAAGTGTATTAAAAAACCGCACAATTGTGCGGAAACGCGTACAGTAAAACGCGATGATGACAGATGGATTTCCCCCATACAGTATGGATACTTTCCTCCAAACAGTTAGGGGAAATTTTAATCATTTTCTTTTCCCTTGAAGGCGGAGATATTGTATTTTTTCATTTTCCTGATTAGTGCGTCTCTCGAAATGCCGAGTAAATTGGAGGCAGCTGTTTGATTGTAGTTACAGGAATGTAAGGCCTCCAGAATCATTTTGATTTCATTGGATTTCAAATTAACCTTATCAATTGAGGAGACATGTTCTTTGTTTTTTGTTTGTTTGACAGGGAAGTCTCCGAGGTTTAAAGTGTTATCCTGACAGAGGATAACAGCTCTTTCAGCCATATTTTTCAATTCCCTGACATTTCCCGGAAAATCGTAGGTTTTAAGGATATCATATATATCTTCCGATATTTTGATACCCGGTTTATTAAACCTCGTAGCGTACAATCCGACATAGTAATCCAGCAGTGGTTTTATGTCGGCGGTTCTTTCCCGCAAGGGCGGGATGTGAATATGCAGCGTATTCAACCTGTGCAGCAGGTCGAGTCTGAATTTCTTTTCCTCAACCTGCTTTTCTATGTCGTGGTTTGTTGCCGATACGATGCGAAAATCAGTTTTAATAGGTACGGTGTCGCCGACACGTGTAATTACTTTTTCTTCGGTAGCCCGCAGTATTTTTGCCTGTAAATTGAAAGGCATATCTGCTATTTCGTCGAGGAACAAGGTACCGTTGTTGCAGACCTCGAAGAAACCCATTTTGTCGTTGACAGCACCGGTAAACGAACCTTTTTTGTGACCGAAAAATTCGCTTTCCAGGAGCGTCTCGGTAATTGCGCTGCTGTTTACGGCGCAAAACATATTATCTTTCCGCTGGCTTGAATAATGGATGATACGCGCAATGTTTTCTTTTCCCGTTCCGCTTTCTCCTGTTATCAGGACATTGGCATCGGGATACTGCGCGGCTGTTTTAGCCTGTTGAAACACCTTGAGAATTTGCGGACTGACACCGATAAACTGACGTTCGATTTTTTCTTCGAGCGTTTTCGAGATGAGCGAATTTTTTTCCTCCATCTGTTTCAGCTTGCGTTGCATTTGCAGGTATTTCTGTGTTCTCTCGATGGCTATCTGTATGTCGATAAATCTGAATGGTTTACGCAGGTAATCGAAAGCGCCCAACCGCATAGCTTTAATGACGGTATCCATATCGCCGTGAGCCGAAATTACAATGACTTCTATGGCAGGTTTCTGCTCTTTCACTTCTTTGAGAATGTCAAGTCCGCTGATACCGGGCAATCTAACGTCCAGAATCAGTAAATCAATATTTTTCTCATGCAGGATTCTTCTTCCGTCGCCTACGTTATTTGCTTCATAAGCTTCATAATCATCTTCAAAAAAACTACTCAGTTCTTCTGTGAATTGTTTTTCATCATCCAGAATCAGAATTTTTATTTTATCTTTATTTTCCATCTTTTTTTTGAATTACATTAAAAGTAAGCCTGATGTCAGTTTTTGTCATTTTCTTGCTTTCAATCTCGATTTTTCCTCCCATGTCCTTTATAATTTCATAGGATATGGATAGTCCGAGTCCGGTGCCTTTTCCTTCTTCTTTCGTTGAATAGAAAGGTAACATGATTTTATTGATGTGTTCTTCATCAATCCCGGTCCCGTTGTCGGTGACCTGCACAATCAACAATTCTTTATTAACAAAGGAACTGATGTTGATTTCAGGTATATAGGTGTAATCCGATAAACCTTTTCTATCCATGACAGCATCTTTCGCGTTGTTGAGCAGGTTGACGATGACTTGTTCAAACTGATGGGTATTGCCGGTAATATCCGGTATATCCTCTTTCAGATTCACATGCACGTTGATGCCCAGGTGTCTGAATTGTTCGGAAAACATGGAGATAGCGCTTTGAATACTTTTATTGATGCTGAAAGCGATGGGAATATATTCGAACTGATTGCGCGAGAACACCCTGATGTGGTCGATAATATTCCTGATTCTTGTCAGGTTTTCAAATATTTTGTTTGATTTATTTTTCAGGAATGAAACGTCGAGCGATATATTTTTATCAGCCTCATATAGTATTTTATCCATTACCATTGAAATGATATTCAGCGGTTGATTAATTTCATGTGCCATACCAGCAGCCATTTGTCCCAGATTGGCCATGCGGTCGGCATGAATTTGTATGGTCTGTATTCTTTTTCGCTGCGAAATGTCGCGTACCACAATAATGAAGGAGAGGGGAGAACCGTCGATGTTCTGAATCAGGGTTGTACTGATTTCTCCCAGAAAAGTACTACCGTTTAATTTTATAATGTTGACCTCATTCTCCTGTGTTAATCCTTCAGCAATGGTGTTTACAGCAATCTCTTTGATTAGTTTGAATGAGTCCGAACGCACAAAACGGAGTATGTGTTTACTCGTCAGTTCGTTTCTGTCGTTGGCTCCCAACAGTTCCGTACCTATTTCTGAAACTTCCCTTATCCGCCCTTTCAGGTCGACGAGTAACACGCCGTCGGGCAGAGAATTCACCATTGTCCTGAATTTTTGTTCACTTTTATACAGTTCAGTATTTGCCTGCTTTAGTTGTTCAGTAGTATTTCTCAGTAAAATGGCATCTTTTAAAATCGTTTGTTTCTGATTGTACAAATCCAGAAAAATGCTGACTTTGCTTTTCAGAATCTGGCTGGAGAAAGGCTTGTAAATATAATCCACAGCACCTGCATCATAGCCTTTCAACTCTTCTATTTCACTAAAAATATTGGCGGTAATGAAAATAATCGGCACTTTGTTGTCTGTGCGCTCTTTGTTCAGGTTGACAGCCAGTTCATACCCGTTCATACCGGGCATCCAAACATCGATGATTGCCATGGCAAGGGTTATGTCCCTGGTTTTCTCCAATGCCTCGTAACCCGACATGGCGCTAATGATGTTGATGTTGAAGTTTTTGATTACACTTTCCATGTAAATCAGATTTTCTTCTATGTCATCTACAATCAGCACATTTGCTGCTGAGTCCTGATAAATTGTGTTATTCATCGCTTGCCTGAATTTTAACTGTAAATTTAGTTGTTTTTTCCGGATATCTACTTCTTATCTGCCTTTGGATGCAGATTCGTGTGATTATAAGGCAGGGAAAAACAGAAACGAGAACCAACACCCTCCTCACTTTCCACCCATATTTTTCCTCCCAGCATTTCTACGTACGATTTTGTAATCGATAATCCCAGTCCGGCACCCTCATAATGTCTGTTTTTGCCTTCACTCACCTGTCTGAAACGGTCGAAAATAATACTGGTTTTATCTTTGTGAATACCAATGCCGGTATCCTTTACATAAAATATCATCAAATCCCTCCCTTGCTTATTTTGCTCCGGATAATAACCAAATTCAATGTATCCACGATAGGAGTATTTGATGGCGTTTTTGACTAAATTAGTAAATATAGCGTACAATTTCTCCTGATCGGTCTTGATGATAGCTTTATGGTTTGCATAGTGCTTTTTGAAATATAATTGCATCCCTTTGGCCTCAACTTCGGGTTTAAAGAAATTGTATATATAATCGATTTGTTCGTTTATGTCCGAATCGGTCAGCGTTATTTCCATTAAACCGGCTTCAATTTTAGAGATGTCCACAATGTTGTTGATGATGTTCAGCATACGCGCCCCGCTTTTTTCAATGATGTGGATGTATTTTTGCTGAATCTCGTTGGTTAAATCCTGTTCTTTCAACAACTCTGCAAATCCCAGAATTCCATTCATCGGGGTACGTATTTCGTGGCTCATGTTAGCTAAGAAAGCTGTTTTCAATTTATCGCTTTCCTCCGCCTTTTCTTTTGCAGTAATCAGATCTTCAAGCAATTGCTTCTTTTGTGTGATATCTTCCGATACAACGATAAAATTGGTGATTTCTCCGGCTGTGTTGACAATGGGAGAGATAACCGCTTTTACCCAGTATGATTCACCGTTCTTTTTGATGTTTTTTATTTCACCACTCCAGTCTTTGCCCGATAAAATGTTTTTCCAGCGTTTCCGGTTGAAAGTCTCCGGTTGAAAGTTTGCATCCAGAAATGTAGAAAGTTGTCCGATTAATTCACTTTCCCTATAACCGGATATTTTGAGATAAAACGGATTGGTATAAATAATTTTTCCTTCAATATCGGTGATGATGATACCTACAGAACTCGAATCGACAGCACGTTTAAACAGCCTGGTTTTTTCCTCGCTTTCTTTGAGTGCTGCCTCACTTTTTTTTCGTTTCTCGTTTTCCGCCTGAAAGTATTTCAACAGGTTGAGTGTTTCTGCATGTGTTTTTTGCAATTCACGGGTACGTTCATCAATTAGGTTTTCAAGTCGCTCTTTTTCTCCTCTTTTCAGTATGGTAGCTTCCCTGATTTTGAGCATAGCCCTGATTTGTGCTGTTAATTCGCTGATATCTACCGGTTTCGAGAGGAAGCCTTCGCCGCCGGCTTCCAGCGCTTTGATGCGACTTTGCTTGTCGTCTTTAATGGCTGTGATAAACACTACTGGTATGTCTGCTGTTATGGGGTGTACCTTTAATTTTTTGCAGACTTCATATCCATCCATACCCGGCATGATGATATCAAGCAGGATGATGTCCGGCTCTTTTTCAAAAGCCAGTTCCAGTCCTCTGAAACCATCATTGGCAAATATTGTTTGTGCTTTAGGGAAAGCTTCATTAATCAATGCTTTGATGATTGTCAGGTTGTCCCTGTTATCATCAATAGCCAGTATTTTTACATTTTCAATAGGCATACAAAATACCGTTAGTGTTATAAGGATGATGGATCCTGTTTGACCATTTCGGAGATTGTTTTTAATAATTCATCCCGTTTGATATCTCCTTTTTGTATCAGTTGGTGAATGTGGTTTTGTTTCAGAAAGCTGAGTTCTTCTTTTGTGATGTGTTTGGCTGTGAGTATGAGCACCGGTATATTTACGCTGCGTTCATCATTGCGCATAGTTTCAAGCACATGGAATCCATCCATACCCGGCATCATCAGGTCTAAAATGATGGCATCCGGTAAGATGTGGTTCAGGGTATCCAGTCCTTCTTTACCGTCTCGGGCTGCTATGACCATATAACCGCTTTCTTCCAGAATGTCTTTCATTTGGATTACCGCCGGGATATTGTCCTCAATCAGGAGTACTGTCCTGGAATCTTTCGGAGAAATCAGGGGCCGTTCCGGGTTATCATTTTGCTTGGCATGGTAATACACGTCAGCTTCGGGTATGTCTTCAAAATACTCGCCGGTATAATACAATGGCAGTGTAAGCGTGAAAGACGAGCCTACTCCTGGCTGACTTTCCACGGAAATGGAACCTCCCAGCAGATTGGCATACTTCTTAGCGATGGAAAGTCCCAGACCCGTACCACCGAACCTGCGTGAGGTGCTTTCGTCGGCTTGCCTGAACTCGTCGAAGATGTGTGAGATTTGTTCCGCCCTGATGCCGATTCCTGTATCGGAAACTGTTACAGTCACTTCATCAATGGATTTCTTCAGGCTGATGGTGATTGCGCCTTGTTCGGTAAACTTCACCGCATTGCCCAACAGGTTTTGCAGGATGTGTTTGATTTTGTTTTCGTCGCTGGTAATGCGAGTATCACAATCACCGCCGGCTTTGTTGATTATGATATTCTTTTCCGCTGCCTGTGGGTGTATTAGTGTGATGATTTCCGTTACACAATCGCAGAGATTAAATTCGGTCAGTTCAATTTCTTCTCTTCCGGATTCAATTCGGGCAATGTCGAGTATGTTGTTGATCAACGCCAACAGATTTCTTCCGTTTCGTTCAATTACTTCTAAATAACTGTATTCTTCCTGTGGAATTTTATCAGCCAGTTTTCGGTTCAGCACGCCCGATAAGGCAATTACCGAGTTGAGTGGTGTTCTGAGCTCATGGCTCATGTTGGATAGGAAGCTGGTTTTGAGGTTGTTTGCTTCATGCAGCATTTTTTTCTGTATCTCCAGTTCACGATTTTGTTCCGTAAGCTCTGCCGATTGTTTTGATAATTCCCGTTTCTGTTCTTCTAGTTCCCGGTTTTGTGCCGAAAGAGATTCGGAGAATGACTTGATTTTCTCGTAAGCAAGAATCTTATCGACCCGTGCGCAATAAGTGAGATGTATTTTGTTGATTAACTGGATTGCCAGTTCGGAGTAGGGATGAATATTGGCTAAGGAGATAATAGCTATGATTTCATTACCAGAAAGAATCGGGATGGTGATGATTTCCCTTGGAACCACATTGCCACCAGTAGTTTTAAAAATGTAGCGGGTATCTTCGGGTATGTTTTTGATGTGCTGGATGCGTTTGGTAGTAAGTACACTTCCGAATTCTCCTTCGTGATAAATCGCTGAAAACGATTTCCGGGCTCTTTCGGCCAATCCGATTGAAATCAGATGTACGTAATTTTGTTTGTCATCACTAAGTAAATATACAGCAGCCATCTCAGATTCCGTGTCTTCCATCAGAATTTGCAAAGTGACCCTGAAAAACTCCTTTACATCATCTTCTATCAGCATCATGTCGGCGAGCAAAGCTGTTTTTACATTCAGGTTATTGGTAATCTGAAGGTTTTCAGCCAGGGTGTTGAATGATTTTGATAGTTCGCCTATTTCATTTTTTGATGTAAAATGGCATCTGGCCGACATATCTCCGTGGTCGAAGCGACGGGTTATTTTGGTTAGTGCTACCAGAGGTTTTCTAATGTTGCGCAACAAGGTGACATACACGATGAGGGTCACAATAATGATTATCAGAATTACACTTGCCAGCTCGTTCAAAACCAGATCTTTATGTCTTTCTGATTCCGTGAAGATTGTTGTCGCTCTGTTTTGAGCGTAATTATCAATTATCTGAATTTTTTCAAGCATGTCTTCGCGTAACTTTCCAACATAACCTGTTTTCGTGATACTTTCTTTCACCGCGTTAATGTCTTTATCCACAGCCAGTGTGGTGTTTACATCCCGGGCGGTTTTCCACGCAATGAATGCTTTCTGTGCAGCTTCTACATCTTTTTGTGGTCCCAGATAGAGCCGGTTGATAATTTCAAACTGCCGCAATGCCCCCGCTGCATTTTCTTCGATTAGCTGTAATGCTTCCCGCTCTTCTTTTGTGTTGGCTGCCAACATCAGATCTCTTGTCCCAAGTCTCATCAGATGTATGTTGGTTGTTAATGCCCCTACTGCCCTGCGTACTTGTAAAGGGTGGTTGTATAATAAGCGACTTTGTTCATGAATCCACTTATTTTGTACGTAACTGATTATGCCAATGCTACTAACGAAAAAAAGTATAATGGCAAAACCTAATAGTAGTTGAGAGCCAATTTTAAAATCCCTGATTTTCATGTTTTAATTCTGTTTTTAGCCTCTTCGAAATATGGCTGAATGAGGATATACTTCTCTGAAATGATATTTTTTTAATATATCTCTTTCGGTTTCCCCGGTTACCAGATAACCGTTCTCGCTCATCGCCCCTGTAATTTTTTCCAAGATTATTTTCCTGTGATTTTCTTTGTAATAAAAAAGTAGGTTAGCACATAGTACAATGTCAAAATGACCAAAAATACTGGTGGGCGGACTGCTATAGTTTCTATCGAACAAATCAAAAACCGAGAAACTGATTTTTTCTTTCAGTTCCGGTTTGACAAAAAAGGTGTTTCCATATTTAATAAACCATTTATCAAGCTGTTTCAAGCTTATATTGTCAAGGGCATGACGGGCATATTGTCCCCTGTACGCCATTTCAATTTGTTCTTCGTCTTTGTCTGTTGCGAATATCAGGCAATTGCATTTTTCGTTTTCGTTACATGATACTTCCTCCTCGATCAGCATGGCAATACTATAGGCTTCCTGTCCGGATGCACAAGCGGCCGACCATATTCTGAGATCTTTTGATTTGCTGTTTTTGATTTTTGTAATCAAATCGGGTAGCACTACTTTCTCTAAAGTGTAAAAAGTGAGGGGGTTACGAAAAAAAGAACTATATCCGATCTGGAGGTTGTCGAAAAAAGTCATTCGTTCCAATTCGCTGTTTTCCAGCAGTTCCAGATAATCCTCGATTGTCTCGCATTTGGTTGCAACACATCTTCTGTTGGCCGAATTTATAAGAAAGGTCTCATCATATTGAGCGATATCCATTCCCTCCAGACTGAAAAAAATATCGTTGATATGATAAGCGTGACTTTTCATGGACATTAATTAGAATTTAGTCACAAATATAAACTAAAACAATGAAATCAGGAGGCTTTCCGGAAAAATTCTTTTAAAGTAACAGGTAGAAAGATATTGGCAGGCAAGGTTGTCATCATGTTGAATTCATCCGTGAAACTGCTTTCGTTATCTAAAAATGCCAGTACCGTACCGCCTGAGTTGTATTTGAATATGCGTGACATAAGCTCATCGCCCCGCATTTTCCCTGAAATCAGCACTTCAAGGAAGGCGTTGTCGTACAGGTTGAATTTTTTATCCCTGAAGCTACATTTCACGATTGGCTTCCGGTTTTGTTTCAGATTCATTACTATTTTTGCTGTTTGTCGCTGGATAAACTGAAAGGCATATCCGCTGCTGGCTTTCACACACCCTCCTGCGGTTCCTATGTGGATGATTCTTTGTTTGTGGTGTACCGGAAACTTCTTTTTAGTCATGGGTATGATACCCGATTCTTCGCGTACTATTTTTACCTGACTCAGATGCAGGGCCTCGTTGATATAGGTTTGCAAAGCTTCGTCGTAAGCACCGGGATTCAATACTGCTCCGTTGATAACGGTGTATTCAAGCAGGGCCTCATTGGGGGAAGTAGGCAACATGTACATGAAAGCCATACCATCGTGTTGGTTTACGTTGAAATCCATTAGCGTACCTTTTCCATGATTAAAAACCGGTGCTTCCGTCCGGATGGTTAGCCCTTTAAAATGCATGTAAAGTGAATGTTGATCAGCCTGTGTGCCGGGTTGAAATAAGCGGGTTGAATTGAATGCATAGGCTGCTTTGTACGTACCGTCGGATGTTGCCACTTCTACCTGATCGCCTGTTACCTGCATGGAGCATATTTTACTTTGCATAAAATGAACGTTTGGGCAAGCAGTTGCAAATTGATACACGAAGTTGTAAAAATCCAGTCCCCGGATCATTTTATAAGTATAAGGGCTTATATCCAATTCATTGTTAAAGAATTGCGATTTAAAATCGAGTATATCCCATTGGTGATATACAGTGGGTTCAAAGATATCCGGCGATTTTTCCCAGAAACACCAGGTTATGTCGTCGTTCGATTTCTTTTCCCGGTCGATAATCAGAATTTCTTTGCTACAGAGCTCCGGTTCGAGGAGTATCCTGTAAAGCAGGCTCAATCCGGCGCAGCCTGCTCCCGCGATGATATAATCGTAAGTTTTTGTGGATAATGTTGTGGCCATACTTTTGTTAAGAACTGTATTTCGACCGACAAAATTACCAGATGTAGCTTAACAAATAAAATAAATTTCGATGAAAGGGGAATTTTTTTCGATGAAAGGATATTTCTGTAAGTTGTACGGCAATTCAATTGTGCAGTTTATTCCTGCCGTTCATAATAATCGGCAATGGTGTTTTCAATTTCTCTCGAGATTTCCTGGATGTTGAATGGTTTTCGGAAGTAACGGCGGATGATACCCTGATTCAGGGCTTCCTGAATGTCTTCGGTGATTTCAAATCCGGTTAAAATGTAATAGGCTACTTCGGACGAGAGTAATCTGGCCTTGAGAATAAACTCGATTCCGTTCATCACCGGCATTTTCATGTCGCTGACTACTACTTTGATATCCTTGTTTTCAGCAATGTGTTGTAAACCTATGAAAGGGTTTTCGGCGATGAGTATATCGTATTTTTTTTCCAGGTTAGCCTGAAAAAGCATGAGGTTGATGGCTTCGTCGTCGACATATAAAATTTTTACTTTTCCCATATCAATTGAATTTAGCGGGTAAAACAACAGTAACTGTAGTGCCTTTTTTCAGGACGGATTGAAATTCGAGGGTGCCTTTGTGATCTTGTATGATGTTGTACGTGATCGATAAGCCCAGTCCGGTGCCATGTCCTGGCTCTTTGGTTGTGTAAAACGGATCGGTAATGTTGGACAGTTTTTCTTTGCTGATACCACATCCGGTATCGGCAATGGTTACGATAGCATGATTCTTTTTTATTTCGGTTGTAATGGTCACAGACCCTTTATCCTCTATGGATTGAAAGGCATTGACGATCAGGTTGATAAATACCTGATGCAGTTTGCCTACATTACCTGGTATGCGGATGGGGTAATCTGCAAACTGACGGATTACTTCAATGTTGTTTTTCCATTGTCCTTTGGAAATTGCGAGCGAATTTTCTATGATGGCATGCAGGTCGCATTTTTCGTTCAAATCATCGTTATTCCGGCTCAACTGGTTGAGACCATTCATGATTGAGCCGGCCCTTTCGATACCGGTTTTGATGCTCTTCAGGTAGAGTTCCACTTTTTCGTCTTCAATTTTCGACTCCCGGATATAATTTTGCAATCCGGTCAGTCCGCCCATGATAAAATTAAGAGGGTTATTGATTTCATGCGATATCCCGGCAGTCAGGATACCCAGCGATGCCATCTTCTCTATCTGTATGAGCTGAAATTGCATCTCTTTCAGGGCTTTCAACGTGTTTTTGAGTTCAGTGTTTTGTTTGTTGATGATTTTGTTTTTCTCGTTCAGTTTTTGATTGGTTTTGCTAAGGGCTTCAATTGCCTCATCTAAGTTTTTGGTTTTTTCGTCTACCAATTGTGTCAGGTTTTGTTTGTGATTCTCCAGTTCTTTTTCTGTATTCCTGAGTTTAGTCAGATGTTTGGTGATGAAAAAATAAAAAAAAACGGCGGTAGTAAGCACGTAGAAAACGCCTTTGAAGGTTTGAAACCTGCTCAACGAAGCGATATCCGAAAACAGATACCCCAGCAATTTATCTGAGAACAGAATCCATAAAGCACCCAGAATCAGGTATAGAGTAGTGATTCTATATTCAAATTTAAGGTGCTTCATGTTCTGTTATTTTATGTTTTATGCTAAACAAAACACACAAACGTACAAAAATGTTTTCAATATATGTTGTTAGTTCAGCATAATGAGTAAACATTGTTATTCAGCATAAAATACGTTTAGTCTTGTTCAGCCTTTGATGAAGCTACAAGCGTATTACTTATAACCTCGCCTTGATGGCCTTTGTCGCCTCTTCAAATCCGGGTTTTTCGAGCAGGGCAAACATATTTTTTTTGTATGCTTCCACGCCGGGCTGGTCGAATGGATTTACTCCTAAGATATAACCACTGATACCACAGGCTTTTTCGAAGAAATAAAGCAACTGTCCAAGGTAGAATTCATTCAGTTTGGGCAATTCGATTTTCAGATTGGGAACACCGCCGTCGATGTGGGCAAGGAGAGTACCTAACTCGGCCATTTTATTTACTTCATCCACGCGTTTTCCGGCCAGAAAGTTCAATCCATCCAGGTTAGCAGTATCACTTGGTACCAGTACTTTATGATTAGATTCCTGTACTGAAATTACTGTTTCGAAAATGGTTCTTTCGCCCTCTTGAATCCACTGCCCCATAGAATGTAAATCCGTTGTGAAGTCAACCGCTGCCGGGAAAATACCCAGATTGTCTTTGCCTTCGCTTTCCCCGTACAACTGTTTCCACCATTCTGAAACAAAGTGGAGTTTGGGATGGTAGTTTACCAGAATTTCAATTTTCTTGCCAGACTTGTACAACTCGTTGCGTACAGCTGCATACTGCGCAGCAGGATTATCTTCGAACGGAGTATCAGTACCGCAAAGTTTTTCCATACTTACGGCGCCCTGTACCAACTGACGGATATCAAAACCAGCAACGGCAATAGGCAGCAAGCCTACCGGTGACAAAACGGAATAGCGACCGCCGATATTATCTTCAATCACATAAGTTTTGTAACCTTCCTGAACGGCTAAGGTACGCAGCGCACCACGGGCTTTGTCGGTCACTGCTACAATCAGTTGTTTGGCAGCCTCTTTACCCTGTTGTTGTTCTAACTGAGTTTTCAATAAGCGGAAGGCCAGGGCAGGTTCCGTGGTAGTCCCCGATTTAGAAATCGAAATGATACCGAATTTCTTATTCTTCAGCAGTTCCTGTAATTCATATAAATAATCTTCTCCGATGTTTTGTCCGGCATAAACAATCACCGGCGCTTTTCTGTCGGATTGTAGCCAATCAAAACTGTTTGAAAGCGCATCAATCACAGCTTTTGCTCCCAGGTAACTTCCTCCGATACCAATAACCACGACTACTTCGCAGTTTTCACGTAAAATTTTTGCTGTATTTTCCACATCGGCCAAATGAGCTTCATCAATGGAAGTTGGCAGGTTTAACCAGCCCAGAAAATCATTTCCCTTTCCGGTACCTTCATGCAATGCTTTATTGGCTGCTGATGCCGTGCTTTTGTAGCCTGTTACGGATTCCTTTGAAACAAATCCGAATGCTTTGTCGATAGTCAGTTTGATGTTTTGCATACCTGTAATTCGTAAATTTTTATTTTAGTTTGTCTGTTAATTCTCTGATTTTCAGTAGTGGTGATGCCCTGTTGTACAGTATCTCGTAAACGGTATCTACGATGGGCATATCCACCTGATATTTTTGGTTGATTTCGTAAATGCATTTGGTGGCATAATATCCTTCCGCAATCATTTCCATTTCTATCTGGGCGGTTTTGACCGAATATCCTTTGCCAATCATGTTCCCAAAAAGTCTGTTACGACTGAATTTGGAATAGGCCGTTACCAGGAGGTCACCTAAGTAGGCCGATTGGCTGATGTCGCGGTGCAAGGGGTTGGTGGCATTACAAAAACGATTGATTTCCTGAATAGCGTTGGATATCAGTACCGACTGAAAATTATCGCCGTACTTCAAACCGTGACAAATACCGGCAGCAATGGAGTAAATATTCTTCATCACTGAAGAATATTCCATACCCATTACATCTTCGCTGGTAGAAGTTTTGACAAAGCTTGTAGCAAACAACTTAGCCAGCATCTTGGCTTTATCCCGCGAGGTGGAAGCCAGGGTCAGATAGGATAGTCTTTCCAGCGCCACTTCTTCGGCGTGACAGGGACCTGCCAATACCGCTATATTTTCTTTCGGTACATTGTAAACCTGCTCAAAAAAATCCGTGATGATGAGATTCTCATCCGGCACAATACCTTTAATGGCTGAAACAATGATTTTTTTATCAATCCGCTTGCGTAATTTACGGAGGTGCTGTTTCAGGAAAGGTGAAGGAGTAGCAAAAATAAGAATGTCGGAGGAAGAAATCAGGTGGTTGATGTTGCTGGTGAAACGGATGTGATCGGTGTCGAACTTCACCCCTGTGAGATATGACGGATTTTTGCTCAGGCGGATGAACTCATCAATTTGCTCCTGCCTGCGCATGTACCAGTTGATTTCGCTGACATTGTTCAGCAATATCTTGGCAATTGCCGTCGCCCAGCTACCACCTCCTAATATCGCGATTCTATGTCGTTCGGCCATGATTTAATTCTTTATGTAAAGTTGAAGCGGCGTTTAAGCTAATAGCTAATAGCAATTAATCACTCTCTTTTCGCTATTAGCTATTCGTTATTCGCTAATAATTGGTTTCATCTGCGGGAAAAACAGTACTTCCTGTATTGCTTGCTGACCGGTCATCAGCATGACCAATCTGTCCATTCCGATACCCATACCAGATGTTGGGGGCATACCATATTCCAATGAACGCACGAAATCCATATCGATGTGCATGGCTTCGTCGTCGCCTTTTTCACTTAGTTTCAGTTGTTCCTGAAAGCGTTCAAGCTGGTCGATGGGGTCGTTCAGTTCAGAATAGGCATTGGCCAGCTCTTTTCCGTTCACCATCAATTCGAAACGCTCTGTCAGTTCCGGATTACTGCGGTGGCGTTTGCAAAGCGGACTCATTTCAATCGGGTAATCCGTAATGAAGGTCGGTTGGATGTATTTACCCTCGCATTTTTCTCCGAAAATCTCGTCGATAAGTTTTCCTTTTCCCATCGAAGGGTCGGTTTCAACGTGGAGTTGTTTGCACACCTCCCTCAACTGGTTTTCGTCCATCCCGTTGATGTCGATACCGGTATTTTCCTTAATAGCATCGATCATCGTGATGCGTTTGAAAGGTGCTTTGAACGAAATTGTTTTATCTCCTACCTGAATGTCAGTTGTACCATTCACATCCAGACAAACCTTCTCCACCATCTTTTCAGTGAATTCCATCATCCAGTTGTAATCCTTGTATGCCACGTAAATTTCCATAGCGGTAAACTCAGGATTATGAGTTCTGTCCATTCCTTCATTTCTGAAATTCTTAGAAAATTCATAAACTCCTTCAAAACCACCTACGATGAGGCGTTTCAGGTATAATTCATTAGCGATTCGGAGATACAATGGAATATCGAGGGCATTATGATGAGTGATAAACGGACGAGCGGCCGCACCTCCGGGGATTGACTGCAATACCGGTGTTTCTACCTCCATATAGCCCTGTGCGTTGAAATACTCGCGCATTGAGTTATAGACTTTGGTGCGTTTGATGAAAATATCCCTGATGCCATCGTTGACCACCAAATCCACATAACGCTGGCGGTAACGTTGCTCCGGGTCTTCGAATGCATCGTAGGCAACGCCATCCTTATATTTTACGATGGGAAGGGGTTTCAATGACTTGGAAAGCACGGTGAGTTCCTGCGCGTGCACTGAGATTTCACCCATTTGCGTACGGAAAACATATCCTTTGATGCCGATAAAATCACCGATGTCCAATAACTTCTTGAAAACCGTGTTGTACATTTCCGGCTGTTCCTCGGAGTTGATGTCATCACGACTCACATACACCTGGATACGTCCTTTCGAGTCCATTATTTCGATGAAAGAAGCTTTTCCCATAATGCGGCGGCTCATTAGACGGCCGGCGATACATACTTTCTTTCCCGATTCTTCATCCTTAAATTCGGCTTTGATATCTGTTGAATACGCATCTGCCGGATACAAGGCAGCGGGGTAGGGATCGATGCCCATTTCACGTAAACGATTGAGGCTCTCACGTCTGAACAGTTCCTGTTCGCTTAATTCTATGCTCATATATAGTTTATTTCAAAATTGTTGCAAAAGTACAAAAAAAGGGTGGAATATACCATATTTTTGAAATTGCAGGGTTTGTTGCGTAATGTTTTACGAATCGCGTGGTAATAATGTTTAAATTTGGGGCTGAAAAATTTAATGTTTAATGAAATCGTAAAGCAGAATAAAAATAAACCTTTAACATGCATGTTTATGGCAAAAATTAATGTACAACAGACAGATGTAACAATTCTCAAGATCAATGATAATGACTATATATCGTTGACAGATATAGCACGATTTAAAAGTCATGAACCAACAGATGTTATCGCCAATTGGATGCGAAACAGAAATACCATTGAGTATCTTGGAATTTGGGAGACTTTATACAATCCACTTTTTAAACCCCTCGAATTCGAGGGGTTTAAAAAGGAAGCCGGTTTGAATGCTTTTACTTTATCTCCTCAAAAATGGATTGAATCAACCAATGCTAAAGGAATGATTTCCAAATCAGGTCGTTATGGTGGTACTTTTGCTCATAAAGATATCGCCTTTAAATTTGCAGCATGGATTTCAATAGAGTTTGAGTTATACTTTATCAAGGAATTCCAGCGTCTCAAAGAAAAAGAGCAAAAACAACTTGGCTGGTCGGCAAAACGCGAATTAGCCAAAATTAACTACCATATTCATACTGATGCTGTAAAAGTACACCTGATTCCGGTAGAATTGACCAAAGAACAAATCAATCATGTATATGCCAATGAGGCCGATGTGCTAAATATGGCGCTATTTGGCAAAACAGCCAAACAATGGCGTGATGACAATCCTGATTTGAAAGGCAATATCAGAGATTATGCAGGTATTAACGAGTTGATTTGCTTATCGAACATGGAAAACCTGAATGCCGTTTTCATCAACGAAGGATTATCTCAATCTGAAAGATTAACTCGTCTGAATAAGATTGCTATTCAGCAAATGCAGGTGCTTGAAAATGTTGAGAATAGGAAGATTTTGAAGTAGGATTGGTAGGGTGAGCATCA
>JARKQF010000151.1 GCA_029973975.1 Paludibacter sp. | reverse complement strand
CGAGCAGCAACAACAGCGCTCAGATAAGCAGTTTGCGCATCTGGTTTCTCAACAGCAGCAAGGGTGTTTTTAGCAGCATTGTATTCCTTGTTCAGGATTTGCGCCAATGCAGCATTGTTGGTATTGGTACCTGCGAAAGAAGATTTAGCTTTTGCATAATCACCTGTTGCAGCATACAAAGTTCCGGTAGCATTTTTCAGATCACCTGATGTTCCGGCAGCTTTACCAAAGTAAACCAATGCTTTATCGTTTTCACCTTTAGCAAGAGCACATAAACCGGCGTTATAGTTAGCATCAGCATTTTTAGCATCAATCTGCAGTGCTTTATCGAAAAGACCGGCAGCCTCATCAACTTTACCTTGTTGGAATTTAACTGCACCCAGGTTGTTGAATGATCTGAGGTCTGAGCTGTAAAGTTCAGTTGCTTTTTTGTAGATTGCCGCTTTTTCATCCAGGTTTTCTGTTAATGTCGCTGCATAAAGCAATTCTTCAACTGATAATTTAGACGCATCTTCTTTGGCAAGATTAGCAATTTCGGCATCTGATTTTCCGGTTACCTTCACCATCAATTTCAATTGAGAACGACGAAGTTTAGGCAACACCTCATCAGCGATTTGTTTGAATGCTGCTGAAAGATTTTTGATTTCACGTTCGCGTTGTTCCGGATCTGTATACATAGAGAGCACGCGCAGAATCAGTTGTTTGTCCTGAATATCTGATTTCTCCATCAATTTCTGGAAACCATCCCAGTCTTCCGGAGTAAATCTTGATTCGATAGTCAGCGGAGAGTTAAGTTTTTTCAATTCAGCATTCAGGAACTTTTCAGTTTCTTTCTGACGTTTTTCGGCCAAACCTGTATTCAAATCAACAGCTCCATCAGGAGAAGCATAAGCAGAAACTTTCAGGCTTTCCACTGATTTATTCAGTTCGTTTTTGGCTTCAACAATTTTGTTTGTCAACGCTTTGATTTGATCTGTAGTAGTTTCAGATTTACGAACAGTTGATTGTTGGATAAGGAAAAGAATTTCGGCATCGGTCATTTCCATGATGTCGCGAACGAACTCATCAGCAATAATAGCTGCTGTCAGCCCGTCTTTACCTTTTTGGAGAAGTTCTGAAGTTGCAATCACGCCATCAGCCACTTTTACCGGTTTCAAATCATATTCTTTACTTTTTGCTTTCACATGAAAATAAAGATACAATTCTGAAACTGCCATAGCAGGCACATAATCAAATGAAGCGTTCATGGTGTAAGTACCACCTGCTTTATAAGAAATCACGTTGTCATTTCCTACCACTTTTTCTCCCTGGAATACACTCGGAGTCGATTTAACTGAATCGCCATTGCTCATCTTCAATACAGGTGTTACTGTAACGATGGCATTTTTCTGGAAATACTTCACTGGGAAAGTTCCTGTGATCGTAGCATCTACCTTACCGGCTTTGGTTTCAAGCGGATTAGGCGTACATGTGAACATGCTCGGATCAAGATCGCCAAGATTCTTACATGAGCTGAACACAATAGCTACTAATATTGATAGCCCAAATAATAATTGTTTTTTCATACCGAAATTGTTATTAATTGATTGATTTATTATAATTTAATTTTCTTAACCTGTTGCAAAGATAAAAATTTCATTTCAATAATACATTGAATGATAAGAAATTTTTAGAAATAAAGCAAACTATTTGAAAAATGCCTTAAAAATATCGTTTCCATTTGCAAATATCAACAAAGAAAACAGTAATAGCATCCCGGCAGTTTGCGCATATTCCATAAACTTTTCCCCCGGCTTGCGACCGGTAATCATTTCATACAGTAGAAACATCACATGCCCTCCATCTAACGCCGGTATGGGTAAAAAGTTCATAAAGGCCAGTATAACTGACAATAGGGCAGTCATCGACCAAAAAATCTGCCAGTCCCAGGTATTCGGGAACATTTTCCCGATACTTCCGAAGCCACCCACTTGTTTTGAACCTTCTTTTGTAAATACCAGTTTGAATTGTTTCACATAGCTGACCAATGTTTCCCATCCGAGAGAGATACCGGCCGGTATGGACTCAAAAAAGCCGTATTCAGTTTTCTTGGTTTCAAAATAATTGAATATCGGTTGTAATGTGACACCCATTTTGGCATTATCGGTCAGATTGAGTTTAGTTGTTTGTAGCGCACCGTTCCGGTAAAAAGAAACAGCCACGGCAGTACCAGCAAAGTTTTCCAGCTCCACGGCTATATCCTGAAAAACACTACATTGCTTTTCATTGATGGCGACCACACTGTCGCCGTGTTGTAATCCGGCAGCTTCAGCCGGTGTTCCGGGTTGTACTTCTTCGACCACAAAAGGATAACGAACCGAAATTAAATTCATTTCTTCCGCAGCCAGTATCTGCTGGGCAAAATCAACCGGCAGTTGAATGTTTACCTCCATACTGTCACCACGCAATACCTGCACATTTCTTTTACCATCGATCAGAATTTTCTCGACAAAGTCAGCACGCTGTTCAACCGGTTCTCCGTTGACGGATAACACTTTATCTCCCTGTTGGAATCCATGTGCAACCATGGTTGGAGAAAATTGTAATCCATAACGGGCATTTTCAAAAGGCAGGTATTCCTGTCCCCACGTAAACAGCACCATAGCATAAATCACCATCGCAAGAATGAAATTCACCAATACGCCTCCAATGATTATCGGCAAGCGCTGCCATACCGGACGGGAACGATATTCCCAACTCTGCGGAGGTAAAGCCATTTGGGTTTTATCCATCGATTCATCGATCATTCCCGCGATCTTACAATAACCACCTAATGGCAACCAGCCTATTCCCCATTCTGTGGACTCTGGGTGTTTTCTCCAGTCATCATCCGGCAATTCGTTCAAGGGAATCAATTCCATCAGAGGTTTACCTTTGGCATCCACCATCCCCACACCTTCAGAGTTTACCATCTGGCGCTCGTTTGCCGGGACATTGGGAGCGAAAAACTTCACATCCCATTTACCATTTATTTTCTTGGCCCTGATCAGTGAGAATCTGGGATTGAAAAACATATAGAATTTATCAACCCTGACCTTGAAAAGCCGGGCAAAGAAAAAATGCCCGAATTCATGCAGGAAAACCAGAATCGATAAACTGAGTATCAGTTGCAGTGTTTTAATTAAGAAAGTTTCCATTTATGTGTTTGATTTGTTTTTATCTGTTAAATTATCTTATCATGCTTGTTGCCATTGCCCTGGCCTCCCGGTCGGTCGCCACATAATCATCGTAAGCAGGTTTGGATATAAATGACATCTTGCCCATAACCGACTCTATAATATCGCTCATTTCGAGAAAGCCTGTCTTCTCTTTCAAGAATGCTGCCACAACCACTTCATTGGCGGCATTTAAAATACAAGGCATGTTCCCCCCCCTATTGATTGCATCATAAGCAAAGGCGAGATTGCGGAACCGCTCCATATCCGGTTTCTCAAAGGTAAAACGGGGATACAGACTGAAATCCAGTCTCGGGAAATTGGTCGATACCCGTTCCGGATAAGTAAATGCATACTGAATCGGGAGTTTCATATCAGGCAGCCCCATTTGTGCTTTGATAGAACTATCGGCAAACTGAACCATTGAGTGAATAATAGATTGTGGATGCACAACCACTTCTATTTGCCGGGGAGAAACGCCAAACAACCATTTGGCTTCTATCACCTCAAAGCCTTTATTCATCATACTGGCCGAATCAATGGTGATTTTGGCTCCCATATCCCAGTTGGGATGTTTGAGCGCCTGTGCCGGAGTAACATGTTCCAGTTCATTCCAGTTGTAGGTACGAAACGGTCCGCCTGACGCTGTTAGAATCAACTTCTCGACCGGATTGTTTCCTTCTCCCACCAGGCATTGAAAAATCGCTGCATGTTCAGAATCAACAGGAATGATGGTCGCACGATATTGCTGACACAACTCATTAATCAACTCTCCCGCCACAACCAGGGTTTCCTTATTTGCCAACGCAATTCTTTTGCCGGCTTTTGCCGCGTGTATCGTCGGTTTCAGTCCTGCATAACCTACCATAGCTGTCAGCACAATATCCACCGGCTCCATTTCGGCTATCTGCGCGATGGCATCGGCACCTGCGAATGTTTTAACAGGTAAATCCGCCAAGGCTTCTTTTAATCGCGGATATAGTTGCTCGTTGGCAATGACCACCATTTCCGGCTGAAAACGCCGGGCCTGACTGATTAGCAAGTCGACATTATTTCCTGCAGTGAGCGCATATACCTCAAACAAGGAAGGATTAGCTTCAATGACTTCCAGCGCCTGAGTTCCGATAGAACCCGTAGAGCCAAGAATGGCAATGTTTTTTTTCAGCGGTGCCAAATTATCTGTTATTGATTGAATTTAAAGTTAAAAAATTATCACCTCTTCCGGGTTGACCGGTTTTCCCTGTTTCCACAACTCAAAGCTGAAGTGATTACCTGATTTTGTTTCAGTTTCATCTCCGGTAAATGCGATCACTTCACCTGCCTTCACCATATCTCCGGGTTTCTTCAGTAACTGAGTATTGTGTTTATAGATCGAAATGTAGTTATCTTCATGCTGAATATGCATAACCCATCCGTAAGTAAACGAATAGGATGTGTACACAACAGTCCCGGCCAACACGCTAACCACTGCTTCCCGCGGTGCGGTTACGATGGAAATGCCGTATATTTTATCCTGTGCATTGAAAGACGACGAAATTACACCTTTAACAGGTTTAAAAAACACCAATACCTTTTCAACTTCTTTATAGGCGAGAGATGCAAGGTTATATTTTTCTTCCGCTTCGTAGCGTTCAACAAATTCTTTTTC
>JARKQF010000143.1 GCA_029973975.1 Paludibacter sp. | reverse complement strand
ACCTTTGAAAGATAAATAATTGAGGCGTACATGGAAGGTTTTTCAGAAGAAGAACTACGTCGTCAAATCCTTAATTTTCTGAAAGACTTTAAGGAGCTGATGGGTCAAGGTCACGGTTACTATTTTGTCAAAGAACATCACAAAAACATCCAAGCATTGAGAGAGTTGGGAGTTACTGCCAGAATACGCGATGAAATAATTCTCTCGGTTGCTATGGAAGATTATTCCTCTGGTCCAAATCCCGATGAATACCATCCTGGTCATTATTGGATTTTTGGCAAAAACATTGATGCAGTTGAGATTTACATCAAACTCAAGATCGTTACTTACAACAACGGGAATGAACGAGCTGTTTGTTATTCATTCCATCCTTCGGAACACCCTTTGAACTACCCGTTTCGTAAATGAAAGAATTATTAGCGATGAGTAAAGAACACGAGGCGAAAGCGATGAACGTATTTTGTCCAAATTGCGAAAAAGATACCGAACAAAATTTTGTGGATAAGGTTGACGAGATCAGCATTCGTGGCGAAATGATCCCAATTCACATGGAGTACTATCATTGTGAAGAATGTGGTGAAGATTTTGAAATCCCTCGCCCCGATTATGATCCATTAGATGCAGCCTATCGTGAATATCGAAACAGAAAAGGAATGGTGCAGCCAGAAGAGATCAAAAAATTCCGCAAGGAGTTAGGACTCACTCAAAAGGAATTGAGTGAGCTCATTGGAATTGGAATCGCTACTGTAAATCGATATGAAAATGGCGCTTTACAATCTGATGCACACGATCAGGCTATCCGATTGAGTATGCAGCCGGTTAACATGTTACAAATTCTGGAAAAGAAACCAGAATTGCTTTCCGAATTTACCAGGAATCGTATCATTCAACGTCTCCAAGGAAAAGAACAGGACTGTGGTGATTTACTAGAAGAAGCTATTGAGCAATTCGGCAGTTATTCTCCAAGCTTATTGAGCGGATTCATTCCCTTCAATGCCAATAAACTTTTCCAAGCTATCAAGTTCTTCTGTTATAAAGATCAGGTTTCGAAGACAAAACTCAATAAACTCCTGTTCTATGCGGATTTTAAACACTTTAAAGATAATGGCGTTTCTATTTCTGGTGCTCGTTATGCCCACGCCTATTACGGCCCGGTCCCTGATCAATTTAATACTTGGCTGACTGCAATTTCAGAATGGGACAAACAGATAACAAGCGAGGAACAAGCTTTTGGTGATTTGGTTGGCGAAGTATACACCAGTGGAGAGCCTGATTGGACCGTTTTTACCACTTCAGAGCTGGCAGCTCTTGCGTTTGTCAAGGACAAGTTCCAAAAATTCACCGCCAGACAAATCCGGGATTTCTCCCACCAAGAAAAAGGGTATCAAACTACAAAAGATGGTGAAATCATTTCCTACCAATATGCGCAGGAGCTCCAAATATAGTATTACCAATTTTGGGTTGCGAGTATGATAAGCGATTTATTAGTAAATCGTTGCCAAACTTCGTTAATCATTTTTACATTTGTGCCCATCTTGGATAACGCTCTTCCATCACTATAATTAGAAACAGACTACCGTAACTTAATCGTTGGCCGGACATTTACCTGCTGGATATGCAGAGCATGTCCGGTTTTTTGTTATTCAGATACCGTTATTGTAAGGAGTGCCGTCTGATAGCGAGCGTTGCATTATTAGCCCTGTTTTTTGCCTGTATGGTCTACGATCTCCGCAACCACCAGGTTCCCACGCCATTAACCGTTGGCGGGATGGTTGGTGCAGGTGTGTATGCCCTTTTCAATGGCTTATGGGCTCCAGTATTGTTGATGATTGCACTGACACACGTATCAGATTTCAACCCCCGAGAAAAACGTCTAGCATCTGCTCTTACGTTGTGCGCATTTGCTGCAATTTTTCAACCTGCGGCGACGTTGATTTGTCTTCTCATCCTTGTCGTGTGGGTGCTTTGGGAATTTGGGGTTTTAGGAGGTGCAGATGTCAAGCTGATTATTGCTGGCGCATTGGTTCTTGGAAATCCAATTTTTCTGATCCCGATATCAATTGTCGGTGGAGTGCAGGGCGTAATCGCGAGCCTTCAGAAAAAGAGGGAAATTCCTTTTGTCGTATCAATTTATTGTGGAACTTTGTTGTTCGTTCTCTATCCATATTTCTAAAGAAGGAAGGAGGTGATTGGCATTGCGTTTCCTAAAGGATAACCGGGGAATCGAGTCGACTGAGGTCGCATTGATCATTGCAGTAGTTGTTCTGGTGGCTTATGGTGCATACCG
>JARKQF010000104.1 GCA_029973975.1 Paludibacter sp. | reverse complement strand
AAACCTGAGAGAGAACAATGGTCCGCCTTTCCTTGATTACTCATTGGCGAACAAATACGGTTAGAGTCAATAGATTCAACAAGTAAATCTGTCAATTAATTTTTTAAATACTCTTAATCTAAAAAAGTATCATTATGAATCTTAAAATTTTATTTTTATGTTTATTCTGTTAAATGCTTATAGCCACCACATGGCAAGGCATTGCCCAGACCAACACCACGAGGGAAAATGCTCAGGAAATTACCACGGGGGAGCAAATTATTTCCCAACTTACACCGGGAACAGTAGAACATCTTTGGTACAAGCTCAGTGTAACCGCAGGGAAGTGGTACGAAATACCACACCCGCCATACGCCCTTGAAATCTATAAAGGTAGCGAACCTGGCTCATTGTATAATCATAGCTACAACGACTCTTACCCTGGTTTTAGAGCCATACAGTTCCAAGCCGCAGAAACGGGATTCTATTACATTGAACGCTGGTATAACAGCGCTGTGGGCAACCGGCTGGAGTGGAGTGTCATAGAAGTAACCGACAACCGCGTGTGCTCCAATGCCGAAACTGTTCAGATAGGTTCTACAACGGACGTGCCTACAGGACAACGCGAACGTTGGTACAAGGCCGTTCATCAGGCTAATAAATACTATGTGGCTGAGGGAGATTTAAGCCTTCAGGTATTTCAATCTTGTGGAGGAACTGCATTGGCAAACAATAGGCAGGTATATCGCGCGGAAAGTTCTGCCGATATGTTCTTCAAATTAACCGGAGCCGGTGCAGGCGGGACACTAACGCTAAAAGAAATTCCTGTCCAGACCAATACCACTAAAGAAACTGCTCTTTCGTTAACTTTAGGACAAGCTGTTGAGTATTCGCATATATTCGGGCAGAGTCTTTGTTTCAAAGTAGATCTCGAAGAGGGAAAGGCATACGAAATCATAGCCGATATAAATCAGTTTTATCATAGTCCGGTTTCAGTCTCTGATCCGGAAGGTAATTCCATGCCTGGTGGTGTAAATGAATCTGTTTCTCCTGCAGGAGCATCCCGTTGGTTTACAGCGCCGAGTACAGGCGAGTTTTATATCTATAGAAACACCTACGATTATTCTTATGTCAACCCCGAACTTTGGTCGATGGTTGTAGCCGAAATTACCGATGCCAGAGTTTGCAACAATGCCATAGTTGCCGCCGAAAATCAAACTATGTCATACCATCACAAGGATTATCTCAGCCATTGGTGGAAAATCGATTTGGAAGCAGGGAATACTTATTTGGTAGATTTTGTGAATAAAAACGGAAGCAGTAGCAAAATAGGAGTTTTTGCCGAATGCGGCGACGAAAATCCCATAGAACAGAGCAACGAATCTTTCAGCTTTGTTGCTTCAAAAACAGGAACTTATTATTTACACGCTTCTTCCACATACCGGCAATATGATGAAGAGCTAAGCAGTTTCGCAATAAGGAAAATTGCCAATCAGAATAACTTTGATTGCGCATCGGCTTTGTCTATCGAGCCTGGCAACATGGTAACTACCGCGCATAGTTTTGGAAATAATTTATGGTATAAAATAAACGTGAAAGCCGGTAAAGCATACGAAATAGACGGCAGGCAAAGGGCTTCTTCCTGGTCGGATGTAGTAAAGGTGTTTACCGCTTGCGGACAAACAAGGCCGGTTTATTCCGGATCTTCCAGTCCGCTGCTTCTCTATTTGGAGCCTCAAACCGACGGCGTATATTATATTTGCTGGTCAGGCGATGCCTCAACTGCTACGTTTGCCTGGCAAGTGAATGAAGTTAACGACAACCGCGTTTGCTCAATGGCCGAAACAGCTCCAACGGGGCAGGATATTACCATTACACGCAACAGCCACGCCAACAACACATATTGGTACAGATTGACCATGCAAGGTGGCAAGGTATACGAAATAGACTTCAGCAACGCTTATAAATACAGCTGGTATTCGAACGACTACATGGAGTTCTACGGCCAGTGCGGGCCAGATCAGCAATATTCGGAAAGCATCACTAAGTCCAGGCACTTACTCACTCCGGCAAAAGATTCTGTTTTATACCTGAAAATCAAACCGAGCAGCTCTCAGAATAGCCCACTCGTATGGCGAATAAATGAACTGAATAGTGCCGACAACCGGCTTTGTTCCTACGCAACAGCTGTTTCACTGAATACCGGAATACAAACCGACCACACGACCGGTTATGTTAAACAATGGTACAAAATAACACTCGAAAGCGACAAGATATATGAAGTAGACGTTTCACAGGCAGGCAACAACTTGTATTATTATAAAGGAAATATTTGCAATGAGCCACCCAGCTACCTTGATCCTATCGCACCCGGGAATAAATTTTTGATAGCTCCGGCTGAAACTTCGGAATATTATATCTTAAGTCTGAATGAAGAGATAAACACCAATTTCACCTGGAGCATCAAAGAGACTGAAGGCGACAACAGGTTACGTGCGTTTGCCACAGAAATAACTCCGGGGACTGAGTTCTCGGTCGATCACACAGAAAGCAACGTGCGATGGTACAAGGTAAATATGGCAGAAGGCGCTTTATACACCATCAATTTCAGGGTAAATTATCAAAACGTGGATATTTTTAATGATAATAATGATTCAGCATTAAAATATGGATATGGCCAAACCTTTACCTTCCTGGCTAAAACCGGTGGAATGTATTATCTGAAGTTCTACAATACCAACGCGAAACCTGTGTTCAATTGTACAGTAGAAGGCATAATCGACAATCGCTCGTGTTTGTATCCCGTGCCCGCAACGATCGGCACAACCGCATCAGGGACAGGTCTAGACTCAGACGGCAGGTGGTTCTCGGTCAACCTTGAAGGAGGCGGTATTTACGAGTTCGACTTCTCAAACATCAATCAAAATGCCACCACTACCAGCAGAATATATGCCGCTTGCACAGATTCGAAACCGTTGGACGAGGGGAAAAGCGAGAAAATTCTGTTTAAACCCGCACAAGCAGGTGTTTATTTGGTGCATATATCAACAGAAAACGGAGTAACTTCCAACGACGCATGGAGTTGGTCGTTCAACACGGCAACAGCCGATAACCGCTTGTGCGAATATGCTACGACCGTCAACCCCGGCGACACGACAACTATCGATTTAAACAACGGAATCGGACGCCGCTGGTACAAAGTGGATATAGAAGGCGGTAAATTTTACGAGATGGGAATCGTGGACTTGCAGTATGCGCGAATGGAGGTTTATGCCGCTTGTGGGGGAGAGCCGTTGGCTGGATTAGGCGGGAACAAAAAAGTGATAAACTCCGAGAACGACGCCACATTGTATGTGAAAGTATCGGACGGCAATAACGCTCGCTGGTATATCAAGGAAGTACCTGCAGACGGACTCTTGTGCTATGAAGGTATTGAAATAGAACTCGGACAGCAAATAACCACAACCGGTAGTGGAATAGATGTTGAGTTCACACCCGCCGGATATCAATACCCCGTGTCCTTCTACAATGGCACATGGTACAAGATTTCCAACCTCGAACCCGGAATTTACGAGGCAAGACTGGAACAATGGCAAGAATCTGAAGAAGATGAAAACTTCGGTGGAACCTATGAAGAAGGCTACTATTATGCTCCATTCTACTATGTAAGTGTGTTCGGAAGTTGCGATCTTTCAACAAGTTATATCGGGTCAGCGGGACATGGCTTCAATCGCGGAAGATTTCGTTTCCAAGTCGATGCCAACAAAACGTACTATTTATTATTAGCTAATGAAATGAACTCTCCAAGTTTCACCTGGGAACTTGTCAAAACCGATGATGTCGTGGCGAAAGGTATTATTCGCGTTTCGCTGGAAGACAGCAACAACCAGCCACTCGCCAATGTTTCAGATGCCGACATTTACATTTACCGGAAACAAGGTAATACACTGACTTTAGCCGATCAGGCCAATTGGGATCCGGAAGCCGACAACTTTGTCGGCAGCACATTCTCGAGTCTCTCGCTGGAAGTGGGAACCTACCTTGTTTATATCGACAGCGTGCCCGGACACCTACCCGGATGGTATCAAAACGCGGGAATATGGGAAGACGCTACTGAAATCAACCTGACCTCACAAGGCACCCGGCTTAAATATACTCCCAAAACTATTCCTACCGACATATCCACAGGTGATATAACTATTTCGGGTACCGTGTACGACAATGAGTCGGGCGGACAAATAACGATACAGGACATAGACATCAGCATTTATCGCGAAAGATCACAGCCGCAAGGTGTTCGCCGGCAAACTGCCCCTGCACCTTACCGTGTGGTAAATTCGACATATTGGGAATTGATCGCGAGACTTAAAACCGATGCCCAAGGACACTATCAGTTAAGCAGTCTTCCGGAGGGACGTTACATGATCGTGGTAGACTTGCCGGGCTATGCAACAGAAAATGGGGGAATTGTGCTGAATGCTGCGGCAGGACAAAGTTACGCGAACAACAATTTTGAAGCCGACGAAAGTAGTATGACGATAAAAACACAGGTTACAGGTTTGAAAGATCTGAATCTTTCCGGCATCAATCTATATCCGAATCCTTTCGATAAAGAAATTGTTGTGGAAGGAGCAAAAGACAGTTGGTTGCAAATATTCGGCACAAACGGAAACCGGATATATACCCGTCAACTGACATCAGAAAAGGAAAGTGTTCTTTTGAATCTATCGTCGGGCATTTATTATTTCCGTATAGAAAAAGACGGAAACTCCAAATCATTTGTGGTAGTTAAGAAGTAATCAGATTGGACTTTAAAATGAAGATTCACAAGAAGTTTAAACTATAAGTTTGCTTTTTAACTTTCCTGCAAAGTTTAACAAAAGGGGGATGTATCAGAATAAATTTTGGTACATCCCCTTTGGTTTGTATACACATCATCAAATATAATCTGCTAATCAAATCGGGAGGTATACAAGTTTGTGCAATCAAGTGTTTTATACTATCTTTGCATGCCTTTCTTAATTTTAAAATTGCACATTGTAAATAGTAAATTCTAGATATATTATGGCTTCTCAAGAGGATGTTTTCAAAAAATTAATTGCACATTGCAAAGAGTATGGATTTGTATTTCCATCGAGTGAAATTTACGATGGTTTAGGTGCAGTATACGACTACGGACAGAATGGTGTTGAACTGAAAAACAACATCAAGAAGTATTGGTGGGACAGCATGGTGCTGCTCAACGAAAATGTGGTGGGTATCGATGCCGCCATTTTCATGCACCCTACTACCTGGAAGGCTTCGGGTCACGTGGATGCGTTTAACGACCCTCTCATCGACAACAAAGACAGTAAAAAAAGATACCGTGCCGATGTACTGATTGAAGAACTGCTGGCAAAATACGACGATAAAATTCAGAAAGAAGTAGATAAAGCCGCCAAACGATTCGGAGACAAGTTCGACGAAGCTGTTTTCCGTTCCACCAATGAAAGGGTACTCGAAAATCAGGCTAAACGCGATGAAATCCATACCCGTTTCGTAAAAGCGCTGAACGACTCAGATTTAGCTGAACTCAAAGCCATCATCGAAGACTACGAGGTAGTTTGCCCCATCAGCGGCACTAAAAACTGGACTGATGTACGTCAGTTCAATCTCATGTTCTCTACTGAAATGGGTTCGACAGCCGATGGCGCCATGAAAATCTACCTGCGTCCGGAAACGGCTCAGGGCATTTTCGTAAACTATCTGAACGTACAGAAAACCGGTCGCATGAAAATTCCGTTTGGCATTGCCCAGATTGGCAAAGCTTTCCGCAACGAAATTGTAGCCCGTCAGTTCATCTTCCGCATGCGAGAGTTCGAACAAATGGAAATGCAGTTTTTTGTACGTCCCGGCGAAGAAATGCAATGGTTCGAACACTGGAAACAATGGCGTCTGCGCTGGCACAAAGCCCTCGGACTCGGCGACCATAAATATCGTTTCCACGACCACGACAAATTGGCTCATTATGCTAACGCTGCTACCGATATCGAGTTCGAAATGCCGTTTGGCTTCAAGGAAGTGGAAGGAATTCACTCCCGGACTGATTTTGACCTCGGCAGTCACGAGAAATATTCCGGTAAAAATATTAAATACTTCGATCCGGAACTAAATCAGTCTTATACACCTTATGTTATAGAAACATCCATTGGTCTTGACCGGACTTTCCTGTCGATTATGGCATCATCTTACACAGAAGAAGCCCTCGAAGGAGGTGACAATCGTGTGGTATTGAAACTGCCTCCGGTACTGGCTCCGGTAAAAGCAGCCATTCTACCGTTGGTAAAGAAAGACGGTCTGCCCGAAAAAGCCCGCGAGATCATGAACGAACTGAAATTCGATTTCAAATGTTTCTACGACGAAAAAGATTCTATCGGGAAACGTTACCGCCGCCAGGATGCCGTGGGAACTCCTTTCTGTATCACGGTTGATCACCAAACGATTGAAGACAACACCGTTACCATCCGTCACCGCGACAGCATGACACAGGAACGTGTAACTATTTCAGCACTTCATGGAATTATCGGGGAACAGGTGAATATGAAGAATCTGTTTAAGAAGATAGTGGAGTAAAAAGCAAATTCCGTTTGAATCATTGAATATAGCCCTGAAGACCATTTGGTTTTCGGGGCTTTTTTTAACCACAAAAGGCACAAAAGGAAGACTAAGAGAACACAAAAGGAGTATTAATTAAAAAAATGATTGGTTTAGGCACTTATACTACCTATAAATTATACAACCTAAACTCAAATAAAATACATGTTAAAGTTTATATATCTGCTAAATTATATTTATTATAAACTTTATCATTCATTTACTTGTTGTATTTAAAAATATAATTATCTTTGCAGGCAAATATGAAAAATTGGAGAAACCGCCTACCTCTATTGAAGAAGTTAAAAAGTTTTTAGATGATTTTCTCTCTATGGGTTATCCCGGTTCATCTACTATATGCATATCTTTTCACATCGCCGAAAAAAACATGAACTACCCTTTTAAAAAAGAACAAAAATGAAAAGTCCATTTACAGGCGGAAAAGTCATTTTAGAAAAAGAACTCCGCACGCACGAATTCAGGGGATCCAACATGGAGATTATGCATCATTATTACAGATGTCAGGATACAGGTGAGCTTTTTTCTGACACACGATTAGATGAATTGAATCTGAATCAATTACACAACAGGTACAGAGAAAAAGAAAGTATCCCTTACAAAGATGAAATAATCCAATACCGTAGTCAGTATGGGATTCCTGCCACTAAAATGTCGCTCATCCTTGGTTTAGGCGTAAACATGTATGGTAAATACGAAGCTGGTGAAATTCCAAACATTTCAAACGGCAGGATGATCCGTTCAATATGTAGTAACCCTGATATATTCAGACATTTTTTTCTGTGCAATTCATCAAAATTCGATGAAAAAGAGAAAACATCGATTTTAAAAAAAATTGATACTGCTATTGAGAAAAAAGACAGTTTGAAAGATGAGGCATATAAGGAGTATGCAGCATTAGGACATGTTAGCCGTGGAGAATTTACAGGATACGTAAAACCCGACCTCAACAAAGCCAAACAGATGGTCTTGTTCTTTGCTTCACAGCTGGAACCTTTTGTAACAAAAATGAATAAATTGCTCTTTTACGCCGATTTCTTTCATTATAAAAATACCGGATACGCCATAAGCGGCATAAGCTACAAAGCAATCACAAATGGACCTGTCCCGCAACATTATGCCGGATTGATTGACAACACTTCCGATATTGTTGACCGCAAAGATGAATTTTATCCCAACGATATAACCGGCGAACGACTAATCGCTCGTGCAGATTTCGACGCCTTATTTTTCACGAAGGATGAGATTAACACGCTAATGACTGTCGCTTCAAGATTTAAAAAAATAACAACCAAAGAAATTGTCGCACTAAGTCATGAGGAAAATGCCTGGATCAAGAACATTGAGAATCATAATATGATTTCATATTTAGATGCATTTACCTTAAAGGCAATTTAAACACACTCATACATTGTGCAAAATTATACACCTACTGTGTCAAAACATATCTTAATCAATAAAAAACAACGCTATCGACGGTAACACTACTTCAACTTCTTGAGTCGTTGTTTTAGTATTAAATTATATTCTTTAATAATAAGCGTATCATTAATTCCGAAGTAAGATATAGAGTCAACACACAACTCATTGTTAATGTTAACACCCGGAATAGGGGTATGAGAATCACCTATGTAGAAAATCATATCAAACATTGGAAGGACGAGGTCTTGACCATCTTGTTTTACATAATAACAAGGCTTATATTTAACTATACATGGATAACCGGAAGAAATAGGAATTGGAATTTCTTCATAATATAATGGTTTATATTTGAATGTAATGCTGTGTCGAAAAAAACTGGAAATTGTATCTTTCTTTTCCCAATAAATTAAATCGTCAATTTTGTGGATATCCAAGGTATCTGTATTTTCGGAATCTGATTTGTTTATTAGTACTTTTTCCGGACTTAAATATGTAGCTACAAAATCTCCTTCTGAATTATACTTATCCATTCCAGTCAGCAAATCACCATACATCCTGATTAAATGATTTAATTTCAAGGAATCAGTAATTTCTCCATTTTGAGTAAATGCTTTGATGGTATATTCAGTTACCGGAGCGTTTGAATAGGTTGTTGGATAACTTATTATTTCCTCTTCTTTACAACTTTGTAATCCCAGCAGGGATGATAAAAACAATATTTTCATGTATTTATTCATCATGCATGTTTTTAGTGATTTATTCTCACTAGTGTCCCATTAAAATTGGGACACTAGTGTTCAAAAGTAATAATTTAACATGAATCTTTATATTAATTTGAATAGCTTTTGTGAATTTTCTCAAGGTATAAATTATTTACCCAAAAAGTTTAGTGTAGTTTATCGGGGGCTTACGTTTTAAACCTGTCAGGTTTGGGGAGCCAATATGAATTACATTTCATATAATTTCAATACATTTTACTTGCTTTTTTAAATCTGATATCAAAGAAATTACAGCTATCTCTGGCTTTACTTCATCAAAAAATGCTGGTTCCAGCTTACAACCTTTGGCACTTTCATACACTTTCCCAATGGATTCTAAAAGTCTGCTTTTTATGTTTTGTTCCATATCTTTGTATTTTTAGACAAAGAAAGGAAGAGGGTAAGACAAAGTATGGCAGAGAGGAGGGGGGGGAAATAGGTTCTCAATCCGTATTCTGTTTAAGTGTCTGGAAATCATTGTTTCTTGATTCAATAATTTCATCAATAATATATTTCACAGCATCTGTCATTTTTGTTTTGTCAATAAGGTTGTAGGTACTTTCAGAAGAAAAAACCGAAAAGTTAATATCTTCAATTTTTTCATTCATAAAGTTGGTCCATTTTTTAGGATGCATTATTCCCCAGGATAATTTTCCAAGACCTGATATGTATGCTTTTTTATCTCCAATATCGAATAGTAAACCATGATTTATATCTTTATTGTGATGTGTAACTTCGTCAATTGCTTTTTCGAATGAATAATCTTCTCTATCTATATAAAATGAAACATTTTTTAATTGATTTTCTGATTCTAACTTACTTTTTAATTCAGTCCAAAATTCATGAACAGTGTGCCACTTAACGTGTTTAAAATTCTCAATAAGATGTCTTGTTTCAACAATGTTTTCTGCAACTATATGTTTCAATTCAAGTCTTTCTTCAACTGTCATATCATTATTAGTTAATTTATTAATCACATTTAAGTAATGTTGTATAAAGTTTTTCACTTGGAGTTTTTCATCAGTTATGCTTTCGATACATTTAGCCAACCACTCTCTAATGTGCGAGTCGTAAGACAAAATATGGCTATCATCCCAACTACCGTGTTCATCATCATTTAGCATTCCAATGCTAATTTCAATGTTATCCTTATCAGGTTTCCCATTCATACTTAAGTAGTAAACAAACACATTATTTGATTGATATTCAATACAAGGTTTTTTATCTTTATCTTTTCCAGTTTTTATTGTATTATAGTATCGTTCTAATTGTCCTTGATAACCATCTCTATTGGTAGGATGGTTACTGTCTTTTGCATCAATCTTATTTTCAATAATGATTGCCTGACTCGTTCTTTTATTAACGATTAGAATGTCAATTTCTTTATATTCAGATTTTTCGGTTTCATTTGGCACGACTATAACGTTTGTCAAATCAAACTGCTTATCATCCAATCCTAAGATTTCACGAACAAACAATTTTAAATATATCCCATTCATTCCATGTCCAGATGTTGGACTTAGTAAATACGAAATAATTCTGGAATGTAGATTAACCTCGTCACGCTCCTTGTGCAAGGCGGTTATCACATTAAACCTATTATTTTCTCTAAGCTTATCATACTCATTTTTTAACTTAGAAATCTGTTCAAAAAGTTCTTTCATAATTTAAGCCTTATTTCCTAATTAGAACGCAAATGTAAATATAAAGTATGCCAATTTATGTCTCAGGGGAAATTTTTCCATATTTTATCAAGTTTTATATTTAAAATCAATATTATCCGATATGGGACCTATATTGACGAAGTGAAGGGGGACTGGAGAGGTTTGGAAAAATTATTTCCTGTAATACTATCCGTTTTATTTGTTATCGGTTGTGATTGCAATTGCGAATTCGGATACGCTCGCAATTGTGGATTCGTAGAGACGCAATGCATTGCGTCTCTACAGTATTGGGTTGTCGTTGGTTGCAGGTATAAACATGTAATCAATGATTAAAACCAAGCATCTCTTTAACCGCCTCCACCCATTCCTCTTCTGCATTCAAACTTTCACACATCACCAACTCTTTTCCGCCATGGCGGATGAAAAGTTCACGGTAGTCTTGCCCGATTTCGACAATGGTTTCGAGGCAATCGGCAACAAAGGAAGGGGCGACTACCAAAATACGTGATTTGCCTTCTCTGGCTAACTGAATCACGACATCCTCGGTAAACGGACCAATCCATTTCCTGGCAAAACGAGACTGAAAAGATACGGTGTAATGATCCTGCGACAGGTTGAGGGCGCCGGCAATCAGGCGTGCAGTCTGGTAACCGGTAGCCTTGTAACATTCCTTGCCATATACAGGCATTTTTTGCTCGCAGACACAGCCATGAACACGATGCTCAGGATGAATGAGCTGAATATGTCGCTCAGGCAGACTGTGACAGGAGAAAATGATGTGATCGAAGCTCTCCGGCTGATAACCGGCAATGCGTTTGCAAAAAGCATTGATAAACCCCGGATCATCGTAGAATTGCCGGATAAATTTGATGCCCCGGATGTTTTGCAGCTTTTTTTTGTGTTTTTGCACGGCATGAACTATGCTTCCGGTTGTGGATGAAGCATATTGCGGAAACAACGGAAGCACCAACACTTCTTCAACGCCTGATTGATCTATTGCGGATAAAACTGACTGTATGGATGGGTTTCCATAACGCATGGCGGCATAAACGGGATATTTTTCTCCTGATTCATGTTGAAGTCGCTCCCGCAATTTTTCCAGATGCAACAATATAGGCGAACCGGATTCTGTCCACAAGCGTTTGTAAAGCTTTGTCGATTTGTTTAGCCGGAAAGGAATGATAATGAGATTAACTAACAGCAAGCGAGCAATACGTGGCATATCTATCACAAAGGGGTCATTCAAAAACTGCCGTAAATAACTACGAACGGATTTTTTGTCCGGAGAATCCGGCGTACCCAGATTTATTAACAGAATTGCCTTGCTCATTTATTCAGGAATTATCAACGACTAACAATTGATCGGCAATTTGCTTTGCCTGCTTCACCCTGTCCGACATTCCTATACCATCGCGCATATTACCGGCAAGAATCAGAGCGGGATATGCTTTTTCGATTTCCTGAATGGTAAATAATCTCAACTCCGTAGTGGATTCGTATTGCGGAATTGCCTTTTCGTACCTGAAAATGCGAACCAGATCCGGTTTATCTGCACACTTCATCATGCTTTTTATGCTTTCAAACACTATGGTCTTTATTTCTTCATCTGTTTTCAGGTATATATCCGGTCGCTTAATGCCTCCAGCAAACACGGATAAAAGCGCTCCTCCTTCCGGCGCCCGGTTTTTAAACAAAGCAGATGGAAATAAAATACCGAGAATATCTTTCTTTTCTTTCGAGGGAATCAGACCTCCAAAAGCCTGCAGAGGAATTCCTTTCCAGTTCCTAAATCCAACCACCACCTGCACGACTTTTGCATAGCGAATGGCTGTAATTTTACCCATCACTTCTTGCGGAATAAATGGCAATAATGAAGCAACCGACAAACCATCAACTGTAGAAATGAGCCTCTCTGTAACGAGTTCCCGGCTTTCGCCATTGACGTTAAACCGACAAGCAAACTTTTTCTGTAACGGCTCAACACGAACATCCATTGCTCCGGTGATAATATATTCTTCTCCTATCTCTCTAATCAAAGTGCGGACAAGGTTTTCCAGCCCTCCTTCTACAGAAAAAACTGATTTTGTAATACCTGCAGCCTTCTCTGCCGCGATGATTTTTCTTCTTTTAATAGTCCCTTTTACAAAACTTCCGTACTTATGCTCAAGAGCATACAACCTGGGCAATGCAAACCGGACAATTAATTTTTCCGGATCACCGGCATAAATACCCGAAATAAAAGGATCCACGGCATACCTCAGAAAGCTCTTTCCCAACCGGCGCTTGACTAACTTTGCCACGCTTTCATTCAACCGATGCCGCTTTCTCCTGAAAGGTTCTCCGAGCACCCTGATTTTATCTTTAAACTTAAACAACGGCGTAAATATCGCTGAGAGCAAACCTGCCGGCAATGCATGCCACCTGCCTTTTTTCCATATCCAACGAGCTCTACTTGCTTTCCCGGGGACTTCAAACTGAAGTTTTAAGTCGTGAAAAAGCTGAACAAGCTCGGCTGAACTTATAACGCCGGTATTGGGGCCGGCTTCAAATGTAAATCCATCTTCAGTAATAGTTCTGATGACACCTCCCGGGCGGTTGTGCTGCTCAATCAACAACACTTTTTTACCTGCTTTTCGAAGGTAATATGCCGCTGTCAGACCCGTCAATCCTGCCCCGATAATAATTATATCAGGTTTTGAAAATTCCATCATTTAAAAAATTATACAACAATATTTCGTCAGGGAAACTTTTTTCTTATTTCTTGAGAAAAATTCAAACAGATTTTGAATACTGTTTTTCCTTTTGCTTTAAGGTTGGATCAAAAGAGGCTGCAATATTACGGATAAAAAATGATCCTGCATCGGTTATTGTTAAAATATTATTTTCAAACCGGATTAAGCCATCTGAAACAAAATCGTTCAGACCGGCTGGATCAAACTGCGTGACTCGCTGAAATTTTGACATATCGACCTTGTACTCTTCACAAAAGCGATTTAAATCAAGCTCCTTGTTACACATGATTTTTTCAATTACTCCGCGAATGATCTTTTGTTCCGCATTAACTTCCAATCCATTTTTAACCGCCGTTTTCCCCTCATTAATCAGCCGGATGTATTCAATGGTATCTTTCTCGTTTTGCAGATACGCGCTTTCGAGCTGACTGATGGAAGAAACACCGAAAGCATAAACCTGCCCTGTGGTTCTGCGCGTACAATACCCCTGAAAATTCCGGTGCAACTGGCTGTTCTGTAACGCCTGATTTAGTTCATCTGCCGGCAACACATAATGATCAAGTCCGATCGGTTCATAACCCGCCTGCAACAAAATCTCTCTGGAGTTAAGAAACAAATCGATTTTCTCGGTTGATGTTTTGATCCCTTTTTTTTCAAGTACCTTCTGATGTTTTTTTATCCAGGGTACATGGGCGTATGAGAACGTAACAAGCCGGTCGGGACAGAGTGCCACTGCCTGTTCAATAGTCTGTCTGAAACGTTCAACTGTTTGCCCCGGCAATCCGTAAATAAAGTCAAAATTTACCGAAATACCAGGTTGATCCTGCTTCAAAATGTCGATAATATCTCCTACCGGCATAGCCGAAGGATTACGATTGACAGCAGCCAGCACTTCATTGTCAAAATCCTGAATCCCCAGACTGAAACGATTAAATCCGGCATTCAACAGCCTGCGGAGATACAGTTCGTCTAAATGACCGGGATGGCACTCAATCGCAATTTCAGGTTTCGGAATGAATTCGAACAAATCAAACAACAATCGGTTAATTTGCTCCAGATATGTGACATCTATGGCATTGGGCGTTCCGCCACCGTAATGTATCTGCGAAACCCTGCGCTTTTTATCGATGTACTTCGATACCAACAGTATTTCTTTTTTTAACGCCGCGATATAATCCGCAACCAACGACTCTCCTTTGTACAAAGCTGTATTACATCCACAATAAAAACATATTTTTTTACAAAAGGGAATGTGAATGTAAATGGCAATATTATCCGGATTACCTCCATTCGATTCCTCTATCAATCGAAAATAGTCGTCATCAGAAAATATCTGTTCAAAATGATTGGCCGGCGGATAACTCGTGTACCTCGGTACCGGAACATTGTATTTATCTATCAGCAATTTATCTATTTCCATATTTCATTTTTACCGGATACACATAAAATAAAATCAATACCGAGCAGAGCGAAAATAATGCTTCTATCCCAAATAAGGAATGATATCCAACCAGATCACCCACTTTACCACTGAAAACAGCAATCAACATTGAACTCAAATGAGCAACCACAATCTGAACGGTGAAATCAGTCCCGGAACTCGACGGCCGCACGGCATCCATCGAAGTAGTGTAAATGACTACTGTTGAAAGTCCGTATGCACCCCACAGCAAACAAATGCCGACATACAACTCAAGTAAGGAAGGCGTATGCATGGATATCAGGTAGAAAAACACCCCCACGAAAAGATTCAGTAACGCGAAAAGATAAGCCGCAGTCTTTCTTCCGGTGAACTTGACAATATATCCACCCAGAAATGCAAAAGTAGCTGCTACAGCAGTACCTACAATACCCGACATGAATCCTATTTCTTTGACATTATAGCCCAGATCAACCATATAAGGCTTAAGCATGGCCAGTATACCGATTAGTCCGGAATAGTAGAACATGAGCACCAACAACCTTTTTCGGGCAAGTTTTTCTTTGAAAAAAGAAAAAATATCCGTTACCTTAACCCTGCCTTTCTTTTCTATCGATAAATCGGATTCAGGCCGGTAAACATACAGTGGTACGATCGCGAAAACAACAAAAGCTGCGAGTATCCACAACAGATACTGCCATCCGAGATAATGATAGGCCAGCAGCAACACACCGGTCCCGAATAAGCTACCGATGAAACTTCCTCCCGACTGAATCCCGTTGCCTACCGCCTTTTCTTCGGGACGGAGAATACGAATAGCAAAAATATCCGTTGCTATATCCTGTGTTGCCGATGCAATAAATGCCAGAATCATTAACATCACGATTAACCTGAAATCGGTTTGCAGACTGAACAAACTGATGCTAAGAATCACACCCGCGTAAAACAGTTCCGAAAAAATGATCCATCTCCTGATTTGTTTCCTGTTATTGGCATGATTGTCGACCAATGGCGCCCATAAAAATTTGAATATCCAGGGAAGTTTCACCAGTTGAAGTAATCCGATGGATTCAAGTGAATACTGTTCCTGTCGCATAATTACCGGAACAACCGTAGAGAAGAAACTCATCGGAATCGATTGGGCAATGTACAAACTGAAAAGGGTGGGGAATTTTAGTTTCATCATCCTACCATTTTACGGAAAAATTTACACCCACCTGCAAAGGTTTACCCGACTGAGCATACACATTGGGTAATGATTCAAATAAAAAAGCATGATACCGGGTATTTGTGAGGTTTTTTCCCCAGACATCAAACTGATACTTACCGGATATCAGCGATATTTTCCCGTTCAACAAGCCATAACCTGCTTCTTTCAGCGTGTTGGAAAGATTCCAGTACAGAGAACCCGTTCGACTGTACAACACATTAAACCGGAGCTTATCCATCCATTTTATATGTTTGAATGTCAGAGTCTGTGTAGCCTGCAGGGCTAATGTATGCCCGGGGACATAAGGAGTAAATTTATCGTTGTAATTCACAGCATTGCTCAATTCATATTTCAAAATCTTTGCATGGGTATAACCATACGCGACCATACCCTCAAAACCATGAAACGACTGATTGTGCAGGGTAAACTCTACCCCTTTGTTGCGTGATAAACCGGAATTATCAAGATAAGAACCTCTACCACTAGGAGCAGTACGATAGATTTGCTGATTTTTTAAATCGGTATAAAACAGAGCAAAATCAGCGTAAAAGTACTGAAACAAATTTACTTTTACTCCTGCTTCATAATTATGACTGATTTCCTTTTTAAACATCAGGTGTTCAGGCTTTTCAAATGTACTGTTAAACCCTCCCGGTTTGTATCCTGTTGAATAGGATGCATATACATTGATTTTATCACCAGGTGCATAGGCGATGGCTAATTTAGGGAGTACCACCATATCCCGGAGTGCCGGATAAACAGTGTCAACAGGTGTTTGTACTGTTTCTCCCATAATACCGTTATACTTGTACTGTATAGAAGATTGTTCGTAATCCAACCGGATGCCGGCAGTCAGAGTCAATTGAGGAATAATGTTGTACGAGGACTGATGAAAAACCGCAACTCCGGAACTAACAGGTCCATATTGTTTTTGATAGGTATAATGCACAAGTCCCGTATCTGTTTTAGTTTTGTAGCTGTTTACATCCACCGTATTTTCAGCTTGTTGGTTGAATGCAAACATGCCAAACAACCATTTGTACCGGTTGTTGGTATTCGAACGGATGATTGTTTCGTTGGCTAAATTATGCTGAAACTGTAACTGACCGGCAAAGTGCAGCGAATCAGGACCAAAATCCTGGTCGATTTGCTGCTCATCATCAAGTAACTGGTATGATAAAGTATTGGATAACTCCCATTCAGGCGCAGCGTATCCCAATTTCAGTGCATTCGACATCAGCATGCGGTCATAACCGCTTCGTTGATTATAATTCACCTCTCCCATGGTTTGCGTATTCCGGTTGTATAAAGCGTAGGGATAACCTCCCTGATTGCTGATATCGGTATTGGAAACCAGTTCCAGCGACCAACGATCATCAATTTGATATTGCCCTTTTAATCTGACACCATAAGCATCCAGCTTATCTACCTTTTCATCCAGTGTCGTATTCAGGTAGAAACCATCCTGATGTAAATAATTCAGAGCAACACTAAAAGCCAGTTGTTCCGAAATTTTATTATAATGACCGGCGTTTAATTTATACTGACCATAGTTAGCTACTGATGCACGTAAATGCGTTCCCTGATAGTCGGCCGGCGACCAGGTACTGATATTAATCAAGCCACCCATACTGTTACGCCCGAACAAAGTTCCCTGCGGTCCTCTCAATACCTCAATTTTCTGCACATCAAAAAAATCAAAATCAAAAGATGCTTTTTCAAAGTACGGGATATTATCCACATACATTCCAACAGACGGCGCATTGATTCTTGAGCCTATTCCCCTGATGTATACCGGAGAAGTCAGTTTGGTACCATAATCGGGCATATAAAAATTAGGAATGAAAGCTGTTGAATTATTCAGGGTATTCATTTCGTTTAATTCCAGGGATGAGGCAGAAATAATGCTTACAGAAGCCGGCATTTCTTTTTGTTTGGTGCTTGTTCTGGAAGCCTGTACCACAATTTCATTCAGTTCTACATCATTTGTATTGCTCTTTTCATCCGTTACAGGATTATTTTCCGGGTAAACCAAAGAACTAATAAAAACAAGGATAAAAAGGGGGTATTTACGTTTCATGCTGAACCTGATAAAATAAAACATCTGCAAAGACATCAAAAATAATGTCTGAAAACAACGACAAGTGTAACAAATGTTACAAAAGTAATCAAAAAATCAGGACAGAAAAAGTCAAAAACAAAAAAACCTGCAATCCCTAAGGACGCAGGCTTTTTTGCAAAATTAAAAAACAAATTTATCTCACTTCATTATCACGCACATAGGCATCAGCCTTCTGGATAGGGGATTTTTTTACAACACCCGCACTTCCGTTATTATTGTAGCGATAGGTCAGTTCAAACAATTTATCTTCAACCTGATTAGGCATATTAACCTGGATAACAAGGTTCACAGAGTCGACCGTATTCGACTGCAACGAACTGATATCAAAAGAAACGATACCCCAGCGACGATGATATGACTCATCATTGTTGGCATTATGCCTGAATTCCAGATGCACTTTACCATCTGTATAGGTTTTAGAATCGTCAGATACCAGATTAATAAAGTGTGTTTTGTTCCATCCGTAATAATAAAACTCTACATTCAGATATTTACTACCCACCCACATATCGGATACATAAATCGAATCATTGCCGATGCTGTCCTGTTTTTCCGGTGTTATTTGAAATATTCCTTTTGTCAACACTTCATAAACATCATGCAATTTAACATCATAATCGTACAGACCGGTTGCCCGTTTGTCGGAGAGCACCGAATAATATGCAATTACACGTTGCCCATCTTTTGGTTTGTAGTTTGAAAAATTAGTTTCCTGGGTCCATAAACTTGAACCATCATCCAAATTTAGAAAGAACTTTGATTTTTCCTCCTGGTTATCGACTGTAGCAATATTCACCCAATAGTTATCGGGAGAGTAATCATCATCGGCACAACCGACAAAAAGGCTACTTACTAATACAAAGAATGAAATTTTAAATACTATCTTTTTCATACGCTTAAATTTTATTTTTTAGTTGTCGTATGGAACTCTCGATGAACTAATTTAATCATTTAATAAATTAGTTCATGTTAGTTTCATATCAAAAATAATTTGATTGGTGTTAAACAATCTTATGATGAAAAAAACAATTTATTTGTTGCATGAACAATAAAAAAACCTGTCAGTTTTTGATATCTGACAGGTTTAATCAGGAAATTAACAATAAATCAGTACGCGTGACTATCACTATTTATGTCGTCCATATCGGTCTTTTTCTTTTCAAGCGCCCTCCAGGCAATGAAGATATAACCTGCCACGATTGGCACCAGGATGGAAGCCCACGACATGGCTTTGAGCGTAAACTCGCTGGATGAAGCATTGAAGATGGTCAGAGAACTTTGCAGATCAGTTGATGACGGATAGAAAGAAGTGTTATTATACCCGGCAATCAGCAACAGCATGGTTACCGTTACAACCGTACCGGCCCCAGAAAACCATATACCTTTTTTAAATGATTTTTTTAAAATTGAGGTAATGATTCCATACAGTACAGCCACAACACCCAACAGGAATAAAATCCCCACAACCGGCATATCGATAAGATTGTTGAAGTATTTGTATTTCTCCAAATAAACCGTTCCGTCTTCCTGTACGGCAAAACCTTCGGACAAGAAAATTGAAATCACGAAAGCCAGAAAAAACACCACGAAAGGAATGGCGTTATACAGCAAGTACTTATGTGAACGGTTTTCCAGCACTTCATGATTCAAACGGTTGATAAAGAACAAGGTTGCCAGCGTACGTGCCAGGAAAAAGATCGTTAATCCCAGGAAAAGGTTTCGCGGACAAGCCAGCGCTTCGAGCCCATGCCAACCATTACCCCAGCGACTGATTACCGGAGAGGCAATATTGGTGATATTTCCTTTTCCAACTGTAAAGTCGGAACCGGTAAAGAAAGTAGCCACGGCAACACCCAGCAGGAAAGTGCCCAGCAAGCCATTGATAAATAACAGACTGCGATAGGTGGTTTTTCCGTATACGTTACCCGGTTTCGACTGAAATTCATAAGAAAAAGCCTGTATGGTAAAAGCAAACAGGATAATGATCCACACCCAGTAAGCACCCCCGAAACTCGTTGAATAAAACAGGGGGAAAGATGCGAAAAAGGCACCGCCAAAAGTAACTAAGGTAGTAAATGTATATTCCCATTTCCGTCCCAACACATTCACGAGCAATCTTTTCTCATCTTCAGTTTTAGAAAGCGAAAAAAGCATGGATTGTCCGCCCTGAATGAAAAGGAGAAAAGTTAATAATCCTCCCAGCAGGGAAATCAGGAACCACCAGTAATGTTGAAGAAATGCGTATGTTGTCATAATGATTTATTTAAAGTTGTTAAAATATCCCGGTTTTCGAACGCATGTAGAGACGCGATTAATCGCGTCTCTACGTTTCCGTTTTCCGTTATTCGCTTCCCGGTCCCTTCTGAATTTGCTTCACCATAATCCTGATTTCAGCTATCAGCAGGGCAGTGAAGAGAGCTAAGAAAAGGAAGAAAGTAAGCTGCACCGACCCGGTAGATACGCTTGATACTGCAGCCTGTACAGGCAGTACGTCCTGAATAGCCCAGGGCTGACGACCTACTTCGGCAACAACCCAGCCCAGTTGCGTTGCCAGATAACCTAATGGAATCGTAAACAACGACCCCCACAGGAGCCAGCGAACATTTTCTAATTTCTTTTTCCAGTGTAAGAACCATACCGCCATGAAAATAACCAGGAACAACATGCCCAATGCAACCATGATGTGGAAAGAATAAAATACCAGCGCCACATTAGGTATCAGATCAACCGGTTTTTCGAGGTATCCATATCCGAAGTTTTTAAAGTTTTCATCGAGTACTGCCTTGTGCGTAACGGCCAGTGAATCATTACCGGCGGCTTTGGCTTCCCGGTAATCGTTCAAGGCCTGAATGGCTTTCTTTCCACTTGCTTGTTTTTCTGCAAAGGAAGGCACTACCGTTCCATCCGACAAGGTATATCCTTCAATAATATCCTTGATACCGGGAACAAAAGCATCAGCATCCCGGTAACCGAGTAAGGATAAAAGTTTCGGTATCGGTACATCCATTTTCACGATGAAAGTTTCTTCGTCATTATCGTATTGTTTTTCCGGATTGAGCAGACCCATTGCTACTATATTTGCACCTTCCTTACCCTCGTACAAGCCTTCCATAGCAGCCAGCTTCATGGGTTGTTTCTGTGCAACATGATATGCAGACCCATCACCTGTGGCAATAATCAGGATGGAAGAGACAACACCGAAAACAGCTCCGATTTTAATGCTGCGCAGGGCAAAATCAAGTTCACGTTTTTTCAGGATAAACCAGGCGCTTACCCCCACTACGAATAACGCACCAAGTACCCATCCCGATAAAACCGTATGTGCAAATTTGTTCAGCGCTACCGGAGAAAGCAGAATAGCCCAGAAATCGACCATTTCATTACGGGCCGTATCGGGGTTAAACTCCATGCCGATCGGATGTTGCATCCAGGCATTGGCTACGAGAATCCAGAGTGCTGAGAAAGTAGCTCCCAACATCACCAGCCAAGTAGAAGCCAGGTGAAATCCCTTGCTCACCTTTTTCCATCCGAAGAACATAATCGAAATAAAAGTCGCTTCTAAGAAAAAGGCCAGCATCCCTTCGATGGCCAATGGCGCACCGAAGATATCGCCCACAAACCAACTGTAATTCGACCAGTTGGTCCCGAACTGAAACTCAAGAATGATACCGGTGGCTACCCCGCAGGCAAAATTGACCCCGAATAAGGTCATCCAGAACTTAGTGGCTTTTTTCCATTCTTCTTTTCCGGTCTTGTAATACAAAGTTTCCATGATAGCCATAACCACACCAACCCCGAGTGTCAGGGGCACAAATATCCAGTGATACATGGCGGTCAGCGCAAACTGTCCTCTCGACCAGTTGACTAATGATACATCTAATAATTCCATAAGTAATATTGATATTAGTGTTAAGATAACGATTGATAGATTTATTATTTAATTTGAACGGTCAATTAATTCATTCGTTACGTGATTGCCTCTTTCAGCATCGGTATCGAAATTTTGTTTGAGCTGATTGGGGAAGAAGAAAACCTTGAGGATACCAAACATGATAAAAAGTTTAACAATGACAATAAGCCAGAGCTTTTTACCAACAGTCATGTTTGAAAAGCCTTCACGGTAAAAATGGTATAATTTTTTAAACATGGTTTTTGAATTTAACGTCTACAGTCAACGGTCTACAGTCTACAGACAACAATAAATTAAACACTTTTTTTGTAATGATTACAACTCCACAAAAATAAAGATTTTTTTGATAAAAGAAACCTTTATTGTAAAAAAAGAGAAACAACCACACTACCAGGTGCGGTTGTTTCTCTTTTTTATCCCAATAATATACTGTTTATCTCCCGTTTATGAGAAATACAATCCTCCATTGATATCTACATTCGTACCCGTAATATAATCCGAATCATCAGCAGCGAAGAATAGTACCAGATCCGCGATATCACCGGCATCTCCTTCTCTTCTCAGCGGATACATGCCTTTCATTCGTTCTCTGTTCTCGGGTGTATTGAAACGATCGTGGAAAGATGTAGCAATAGTACCCGGAGCAAGTGCATTTACACGAATGCCTTTAGGCCCAAGTTCCTTTGCCATTGACCTTGTAAACGTCATCACAGCACCTTTTGCAGTCGCATAGATTGAAGCTCCCGGACCTCCACCATCACGGGCAGCCAATGATGAGAAGTTGATAATTGATCCCCCTTCCGTCATGTAAGGAACAACTTCACGGGTACACAACCAGCAGCTTTTCATGTTCACATCCATCAGGAAGTGATACCAGGCTTCATCCTGCTCGGTAATTTGTTTACGACCCACAAGACCGCCCACGACATTTACCAGCACATCGATTTTATTTCCGAATGCAGCAACGCCTGCATCAAAAAGTTTCTTTACATCTTCTGCTTTCGTCATGTCTCCCTGTACAATAATACCTTCTCCTCCTTGTTTTTTAACCACTTTGAGGGTTTCTTCCGCATCTTCCGGATTATCGTAATAATTAATCACGACTTTGGCTCCTTCAGAAGCTAACTTAACTGATATTGCACGTCCCAAATCGCGTGCACCACCGGTTACGATGGCTACTTTTCCTTTTAATTTCATAATAATATTGTTTTATTTTAAGCTATATACCATTATTGTGACCATAGTAAATGGTAAATAACTTAATTGTAAATTATTTAATTTGTTCTATTTTTCCAACAGTCAGATAAATCGACAACAACGACAGCGGAACCAATGCAGCTAATAATCCGAACAACAGTGGCCAACTGGCTATCTGACCGGCAAATAAAATCGCAATAATAGTTCCCAATACGGCTGCAGCTCCACCTAATCCGGCCAGTGAACCAACCGACTTACCTCCATGCAAATCACTCGGTATAGTCTGTATGTTCGTCATGGTAAACTGGAATCCTCCAAGTACAAACGCCATCAGTATCACTGCCAATACAGCATTAGGCGCAAGCACGGACAGGATGACCGACGGAACGATTATCGATCCACCCAGCAACATGGCTGTTTTACGGGCCTTATCTACTGTTTTACCTTTCCTGATCAGATAACCCGAGAACCATCCGCCGGCAATACTTCCCACCATAGCGCCCACATAAGGCACCCAGGCAGAGAATGCCAGTTCCTTGATATTCAGGTTAAATTCTTCTACCAAATAAAGAGGCAAGAAGGTCACAAACATCCACCAAATCGGATCTAAAAAGAAGCGCCCAAGAATAACCGAATAGTTTTTCTTATTACGAAGCAATTCTCCCCAGCTTTTTCCACGGTCGGCAGTTGTCGAATTTGCTTCCGGTTGATTTGATAAAATATAGTGTCTTTCTTCATCTGTAATCCAGGGATGATCTTTCGGACCTTTTTTATTGATAATGAGCCAGGGAATTACCCATAGGATACCCAAACTACCCACTACAATAAAAGTCATTTTCCATCCCAGCCATAAATAAAGCATTAAAATGATAACCGGCGCCAAAATAGAGCCTATCGAAGCAGCAGCGCCAAACAAGCCCTGAGCAAACGCACGTTCTTTCTGTGGAAACCATTCTGCATTACTTTTCGTAGCACCAGGCCAGGGACCTGCCTCACCAAGTCCGAGCATCATTCTGAAAGCTGTCAATGAAATCTTCCCACGCGCTAATGAGGTCAACGCATCAGCTGTTCCCCAAATCAGAACTGATACCAGAAATCCTTTGCGGGTACCAATCTTGTCATAGAGTTTACCCGAGAAAAGCTGACTGAAACCATAAGCAATCATAAAAAATATTGTAATGGTTCCCAGTATATCCTTGGCCTCTTTGGATGCATCATCCGGGGTCATTTGCGAATTGATAATACCAAGGTCATAGGCAATACCTTCTCTGTTTACAACCACCTGGCCTTCTGCTTTCGTAAAAACATGCTCAGCCAGTTGAACCCTGATTTCACCTTTTTTATTTTTCAGTTCATAACTGTTTGCTTCACTGCTATATACGGCTTCATTTACCTTTGAACCGGATGTAAACTCATCAACTAACTGATATTCTACATTGGTAACCCACATATAGTTCAGGGTTCCCCGATCAAGGTAATTGATGATGGTAATTACCATGATCATTCCGATTACCCACCATCTTAATCCTTTTATCTTCATAATATATATTTGCGATTTGATAATTTACAAACTACTGATTCAAAAATTTGCCACACTATTCATCGCTTTATTTTTTCAGAAAATCAGCACGAACCGGACTGAACACATCGATCAGCATTCCGGACTCAAGGCACACGGCTCCATGCGGTGCATCAGGTTCAATATAGAAACCATCTCCTCCTTCCAGGATCTTCTTCTCACCATTGATCATTACTTCGAACTTTCCACTCACCACATAAGTAGCCTGCGAATGGTAATGTTCATGTACATAACCTATCGCTCCCTTTTCGAACTTCACTTTTACAAGCATAATCTGACCATCGTACCCCATAACCTGACGGGATAATCCTTCACCTACGACTTCCCATTGAAGTTCGCTGCCAAGGTTGAAATTCGCACTTCTTGTTTTCATACGTTTAAATTTTATTTGTTTGTTATTAATTTTAACAGATAGTTCCCTGTAAATACATATTGCTCTCCTCTGTAATCAAACTTATTTTCAGATTTTCCCGTCTGATTATTCACCGCAAAAAGCAGGGTTTTATTATCCGCAGTTACTATTTCCACAACACTAATCATTTCATTGTCAGCAAGCAATTTCAGCGATACAATATTACTACGGTATCCGACTGTCACTTCCTTAGATATATCATACAATCCATGTGGCTCAACTATCGATACAAAGGTGTGATTTGCGGTATTATGCCGACGAATCATGAATGCCGGATCTTGACGCAGATTGAAGTTAGGGTCACCTGCTCCTGTTCGCGTCATCATTAATTCCGACGAAGCATCTGTAAGCGTGGTAATACTGTAGAACCGGTCTCCTTTTACCCAGGTAAAACATGCTTGTGGTTTATCTGTTTTCCCGTTTGCTTCGAGCCACAAATGCTGATAGCCGTTTTTATCTCCTAATGGTTTCAATTCAACTGTATTTTTTTGATAATTAAAATCAGCGGAAACCATGTGTCCCTGATAATAAAATGGCAAATCTACGGTACGATTCACCTGTGGTGACTTCACCCTGAAGATATCGACAACAACAGGAAACTCAAAAGCAGCATGGTTCAACATGGCAGTTGTGCGTTGCATTTCAGTGCCGGGATACGCATTTTTCTCCAAAGCAGATATCAATTGAACTTCTTTATTTGAAAAGTCATGATACAGGATTTCCGGATGGAACTCGGAAGAAACATCAATTTTAGCCTCAAAATGACTGGTTTCGTTTATTGTCACCGTATTATGAGCAATAGTCTGCATGCCCCAGGAATAATTCTCCTTTGTATAATGGCCGCCGTATTTAGGCTCAATATTCAAAAAGCGTACGGCTCCATAATCCGTCAGGACTGCATTTCCGTTGTCATGCAACGTTATGCTGAGTTTGTCATAATGCCCGTGGGATAACCCGTGGGATGTAGCCTTGTAGGTGAGGCAAGTTGCATCGGGCGTATTGCTGTTTCTGACAATGGCAATACCACCTTCCGTACCATTTTGTCCGTCGCGCATAAACAACGATTTGTATGTATAGTAAGGTTTGTTCTTTTCTCTGTAGAAAGCTTTTGCTGTAGTAATTCCCGCATCAGAAACGATAAAATCACCCTGCTGACCAACGATATCAAACAAGGATTTATTTTTCGGATTATTCTTATAGGCAATATTGACCGCATACACAATTTCCTGTGTTTTGAAAGTTTTGCGAAGTGCATCATTCAAATAAAAAATTTCACCTTTATATGAACTCTGCAACAGTTTGTCCACTGCTTTCAACAGAATACCATCCCGATATTCAAATATCTTCAACTCCGGTTGCTGATGCTGAACTACCTGTGCAAATGTCATGAACGGCCAGATTGCATAGCGCTGATAATACGGTCCTTCTGTAAAATAACCATCCGGAGAAAACAACACATCAAGCTGGCGAATGAATCCGGTTTTTCCATCTTTACCGGAACCATAGAGCGCCATATCTGTGAGATTTTTATCGCCCATAACATACCCGATCATACCAACAGCTGCTGTAGCCCACGTTCCATGGTTATGCATTTTATTAAATACTTTGTAATTTTCAGGATTCCCATTCGAAATAAACTCACACATAGGGTAAAACAGATTCGCTTCTATGTATTTTCTATCCTTTTCAGAGATAAAATCGTACACACAATCGTATGCCATCGAGGTATGCACAAGCCATACAGCTTCATTCAATGCCTGCCAGAATATTTTTCCGGGTGTTGCTGATTTTGTCGCCGGATGCAATCCCAGATCCGGATAAATTGCTGCATAAGCAAAAAGCATGTCTTTCACAAACAAGGCATACCGCTTGTCTTTTGTAATCTGAAACAAAATACCGGCTGCATTCATCTCATAGTAATTCTTTTTGTGCTTTTCGTGGGTATATCCACCTCCTCCGTCTTTGGGCTGCGGGACAACAATTTCAGCAACTAACGCTTCATCGGCTATTTTTTTAAGTTCATTATACGACTGGTCGAACAAAGGATATTTACCTAAAGAAGAACGGATTTCTTTTACACCTTTTGGAGTAAGAAACAAACCCGGATGAGTTGCCGCCATGATTAAGCCGGTAGCGGATAAAAAAAGAAAAATTGAAATGTATTTTCTGAAATTCATAATTTAATACAGCATTGATTGGTTGACCAATTTCGACAAACAAAAATAAAACAATAAATTGGTTGACCAAATTAATTTAAGTCTTTTTATAGTATTATTTTTTGCGCATAGCTTTTGCCTAAATCAGAATAAAACCGCACTAAAAACATGCCTTCTCCGATTTTTTTATCCTGTCTGGCAAATGCCACAACATGAAATTCCTTCACTGATTTCCCGGTTATATCATGGATACTGACTTGTCCGTTCTCCAAACTCTCAAACGAGAGACTCCCCTTCCATGATCTCAGCACGAAAGGTTTCTCATCAACAGAGATATTATCAACTGTTGTTATTTCATTTAAAAAAGCGGCTCCAACCGTATTTTTTGCAGGCATTGGCTTTGAAGACACCCCTTCGATCTCGCTGGCTCCCGGTAGTTTTGCAGCATTATTTCTTATTCTTCCTCTGATATCTGAGGATATATTTTCATATTCAGCTGTGGAGTAATTAACAAGAGCTGAGCCCGATACCGGTTCGTATATAGCAACAGGAGTTGCTATCAATTGCATTTGCGAATTTTGACCCGTTATAATTTGGGTTGCATTATACGTAAAATTGGTGTATTTCCCCTGATTCATCAGGTTGTTTTTCCATGTAATATCCATATTGGTCTGTTGTTGGGCCAGATTTACATTCGTATTATTGGAATTCGTATTATATACATGATTGTGAGCGACTACTGTACCAACCGGGGGCATGGTATAGGTAGAAGAACTATTATAGTTAATACAAAACGACTGTGTACAGTTGACAAAAGTATTAAATGCTACAAGAGCATTTTTCACCTGAAAGTAGTCATTCAGGACTGAGTTCTCCTTTCCCCTTACCATACACAAGGCTGCCCGGAAATTTGTACCTCTCAGGTTATCGAAATAATTATTGTACACCTTATGATCCTCACCAATGATGCGAACTCCACCTGAAGAAGACACCCCGTTGCCAAAGAAATAATTGCCTTCTACCGTGCAGTCATTTCCATGCCGGAGGGTCAACATTCCTCTACATTCATAAAATACGTTGTTAGAGTACGTGTTTCCGCATGACTTATTGGATATGATTTCAATTTCCCCATTACATTTTTCAAAAAAATTATTTCGTACAATACAATTAGCATATTGCATGGAAGTATTGCTGTCACCAATACGGATGATTTCCTGTCCGTTCAGTTCCTCTCCTTTATCATCCAGATTGGCGACCCTATATCCAAAATAATTATTTTCAACCACATGGGTGGGAACAACTCCTGATGTCAACCAAACTACCAGCAAGGTTCCTGAATTTGTTTTATTTTCAAATGAGCAGTTATCAACACGATTATTGCGACCGTAAAGCGACACCCATTTACTGTCGACGGTATTGAGAGGCGGATTATAATTGATAATCGCACAATTCGTCAACCGGCAATTTTCTGCCGTGTTGGAAGAGGACGTTCTAAACTCTACAACAGGAGAGCCGCTCAGAGTACCATCTTTAAAATAAATTCCTGATATCTCAATAAACTGACCTGAAACGGAGATTCTGGATGTGCCATTGAAAACCACATCTCCCGGTTTTTCTGCAATCAAAACAATTGGTTGTGAAGCAGTTCCGAATCCTCTTAATGATATCGTCTGATTGGTCCAGTTCCCGTTTTTTAGTACGATAGTGTCTCCGGCCAACCAGTTTCCGTTATTAACTGAGCCGGCGGTAGTGACAACTGTTCGCCGGGCGCTGAGTGGATTCAGTATGCACAGCAAGAACAAAAGGGGAAGTATAATGTACCTCATGAGCAAAAGATTATTTGTGAACGATGTTTCAGAAACGCACAACTGCGGCGTTGCTTTCGATACTCGGACGGGAAATGGAGAGCGCAGAAACGCACAGTCGTGCGTTTCTGCTATTTTCATACTCAATCTCAGCACCTTGCATTTGAATACTTCTGAAACACCTTGGCCGTTTTTATCTAAATTGACTAAAAACCTGAATTATTTTATTTGAAGTTTCGTTGATGAAACAACACCGTTGTTATCGGTAAAGCGCACTAAATATAATCCGGCATTGAGTTTTGCAGCATATTTCCCTTCAACTTGTGCTTTAACAATTTCATTCCCTGACAAAGAATATACACTCAGGAGTCCGGAAGCATTAGTTACGATATCCTTACCTGCTGCAAAAATCCGATGCGGATTATCATTCGTTATTGATAATCCGGTACCGGTACCCATGACAACGGCATCCCAACTCCTACCGACACGAATACCTCCGACCTGAGCTCCGATACCTCGTTGTCTCAGGTTAATTTTCATGGCTGTAGTTGCAGAATAATCCGTTTGTGTATCATTCGCTGTCAGTTTGTAAGTTTGCTGTGCTTCTGTTTTTGTAGGATCTGGATTAACATACAAACTAAGGATATCGTTACTTGAGCCTTCTACAATCTCATATTTTAGAACAAGCAAGTGGTTGACACCAGTTGTCAAGGCTAATCCCAAAAGGCCTGTATTGGCAGCATCAAAATCAGTTGCACTGGATGAATTCTTGGTGAGAGCAAAGGTTACTTCAGAGCCATCATCATTATTTTTCGCAAAAACACGACCTCTCGTAAAACTTGAGGTCTCTGATCCTTCCCAGGTAAAGAAATCTCTGAATGAACGATAAGACTGGGCCGATATATTTACCAGAAACGACGCATACATAGCCCCGCTTGTTCCTGTTTTCAGGGTATCACCTGTTGCATAAACAATCCTCTTTGTTGAAATTCTTTGCGTAGTAGAAGTTGTTCCGACTACAGAGTCTAACACAGCAACTTTTCCTACATTTGAACTTGGATAGTCATTGTAGAATAATGGATACTCATCAATTTTAGGACTTACGCCATACGCATCTGAGGCTTTCGGGCATACATACCAGTCGTTGTAGCCTTCTACATTACCATTTACGGTAGCTCCTTCAAAGTTTTCAATAAACACCTGAGCACCTGCATTAATTACAAGTACAAGGGTTGTTAAAAGTAAAATTTTCCTTTTCATAACACTAAATTTTAATTAATTAATAAATGATTAAATTGATATTTTTTACGCTTTGCTTAACGTAGTTTTCATAATACTTTTTGTACAGGGTCGACTTATTGAGGTTATCCGCGCGATACAGCAACAAGGCATAATCCTGTTGCACTTTGTTCCAGTCACGTATTTGTTGATACGGGAAATCCTGTGCGGTTTTTCCGGCATAAGGCAACAGGAATTCTAATGCTTTCGTGATATTCCTTCCATCAGGTGAATTCTCATTAAAAAGATCAATTCCGAGATTCTTGGCCATGTAACACATGTCTAAAATATGATCCAGATTGAACACAGAATACCCGAAAGCGGTTGTCCGGGCAAGCTCAAGTGGCTGCGAACCATCGGGTTTTATTTGTGTGAATAATCTGCGGGCAGGGAAATTTTCCAGATATTTTCTGGCTACATCTTCTTTTCCTACAAACAAGGCAAAACGTACAACCTGCACATCGAATGCTGTACCATGGTTGTTTTCAGCTTCATATTCTTCTTTTCCGATGGGAGAAGTAAGCATCCAGTCGAGGTAAGCGACAAACCATTCCTGTAACCCTTGTTGGTCCTTTTTAGTAAATTTCCTGGAAGATTTGAGTAATTCTACTCCTTCCAGCATTTCTATAAATGAATAGGTATCAATAACGCCAAAGCCTCTTCCCATACCATTGTTATGACCGGGGACTGTTTGCCCGTAATTCAAATGGGGATTCATCCTTGTTTTTTTATCCAGAAACCATTTACGCAGATGGTCCACCGCTTTGGCAGCATATTTATCCTCTTTGGTCAGATAAAATGCCATAGTAAGTAATTTCACGCCTCTTGTCATTTGTGCCAACGGGAGACGATCCAGTTTTTCAATTTCCGGATTCGACACACCATCCTTTCTGACATAGGGTAAGCCATCTTTTGTATCGGGGTTTGGCCACCAATACCTTCCCATACTCATGTAGTCATGCTTGTCACCACTCGGAGGTGTCATGGGCTTATCGACAACGGTAATGATATTTTTAGTTAATTCTTTATCCGCATCACGAATGAGTAGCTTAACCGCTTCAGATGTTTTAAATCGGGCCTGTTGCATACTTTCAACATTCCAAATCGTCGGTTGACTAAAAAGTGTACCCGGACACAAACACAGCAAGACAACAAAAGGAGCAATAAGTTTTGACATTCTATTCTATAATTTTATTTTGATTGTACTTATTTTGCTTTTTCTATTCATCGTATCCATACTTTTTGAACAAAATCGATATTATCTAATTGAATTTTTATGAAATAAAACCCATTTTCACGAACTTGTATCAGCTGTTGGTTTGTCTCCAACACCTGTTTTCCTAAAGCGTCGTATAAGGTTGCTTTAGTTATTTCGTCGGAAAAGATATTAATACTCTTTTTATCAACACCAATTTTCACATTTGCGTCAAAAGATGTCTCTATTCCTGTTTTAGTTTCATAGTCTGTAATCACTTCGTTCAGAAATTGAATAACCTCCGTTTCAAACTGGGTATTATAAGCAGCAGGAAAACCTCCGTGTCCTCCTCCCGGCACGGTCGTAAATTTATTTTTCACACCTGCTTGTTGCAATGCTTCCTGTAAAATAACCGACTGGCTATAAGGAACTGTCGGATCAGCGTCACCATGAATGATATAGGTTGGAGGTGTATTTGCATCTATCATATCAACAGGAGAAAGTGATTCAACAAAAGTCTGGTTAGTTGCATTTACGCCCAACCAATTCACCAACGACGTATAAAACATGAAATCAGTCAGCTTGGCAGGACCATATTTATCAATAACCGCCATCACCTTTATTTCATCCTGATAAGCCTGTGTATCATTATCATACTTTCTGTCATTTTGCAGATACCCGGCAGTTAGTGCCAAATGTCCGCCTGCCGATCCTCCCTGGAATATGATTTTATTTTTGTCGATATTCAGTTCCGTTGCATGGTGTAACAGGTAAATCATAGCAGCCCGGACATCTTCAACTGCAGCAGGTGCTTTCGCTTCGCCTGTCATGCGATATTCTACATTGGCAACAGCATAACCCTGATTGAAATACATGTTAAATCCTCCCTGTTCTTCCTTATATCCGTGGTTCCAGCCACCACCATGCATGTTAATTACCACCGGTACCGGTTTCGCGGGATTCGTAGGATAATAAATATCCATACGGGTATTCGGGCTATTTACATTCTTATAAACAACATCAATCTGAGCCACATAATTTGCAGGATAAGCAACCGTTTTCAGGGTCTGGAAATTAACTGAGATGGCTTTCGACTGATTGGCAACACTGTCCTTTTCAACAAAACAGCCTGCCGAAGCCGTAAAAGTATAATTCTTATTGACCGAAGGCGTACCTTCCAATTGAACCGGAATAGTGACTACATTACCGGTTATCACACAGTTATTCAGAGGTATTGACACTCCGTTTAATAACAGAGTTCCGCTTCCTAATGCTACATCTTTATTAAAATTCAGGGTAATTTCTTTTTTAAGATTGTAGAAACACACCTCTCCTTCGCCGGGAGAAGCACTTCTTAATGTGAGGTCAATGGTTTCCTGCAAGGTACGGGTTACGATTTTATAAATGTACAAACCACTTCCGGTGTTGTTGGCAATTCTTAGTTTTGTATTACCCGGTCTCGGTAGAGAAATAACATAAATACTGTCGGGTGATTTCCGGGTGATATAAGTATCGATAGTCTGCCACTGGCCATTTATCCATTCTTCCATGCGGAAACTCATCGCTTCAGATCCTGTGGCAGCATGAATCTCTACTTCACCCAACGTTTTCAGCGCCGGGAATTCAATTGCAGCACCTTGAGAACTTTTATCCAGCAGTATTCTGTTCACGTGAGATTCTCCTGTTTCACAGGTAACAGAACCAGTCAGCAAAACTGCTTTCACTAAATTAAATCCATTCACAGTTGAAGACGGATAATTTCCTGACGAAGGCGCAGAGGAAACCGGCGTACCCCAACTTCCATCACCAAAATCAGTCTGGATGGCATCAACACCTGTATTTAAAGTCTGAAAAACAGTAGAAGCGGCAGATTCATCGGAATCGCTGTAATCCGCACCATTACCTTTGGCAATTACTTTATAACTATAAGCAGTATTGGGCAATAAGCCTGTAATCTCAGCATTTGTTGTTGTTCCTCCACTTATCTGTGATGTTTTGGCTAAAATTGTCCCCTGATATACATTGATTGCATAACCGGTCGCATTTTCAACAGCAGTCCAGTTTGCCGTAAATCCTTCGCCAGTAACAGCAGTGGCTGAACCAACAAGCGGAGTGGATAGTTTTGGAGTATTGCGATCAGTAACAATTTCAGCCCAGCTTGTGGCGACCCGTATTCCGCCTACATTGAATTTAACGGCGCTGGATCCCTGGCTCCTGAACCATAAATTATCCAGCTTCGTTCTGATGGTAGTGGTTGTATTGTCTACAATGTCGGCAACAGGCTCCTCAGCAGAACCAAGAGCAGGATTGATAAATACCGAAGCTGTAGAAGTTGCAAAATCATATTTAACAACAATCAATAAAGTTTCTGAAACATCGGTATATTCTGTTGTTCCCCAGATAACAGTTGAAGATGTTGTGCTTCCACGGGTTAACCCGAATCTATAGTTAGCTGCATTTACACTGCCCTTTCCTGCCCATAAACGAGGTCCCTGGCTGGTTCCATCAGCAAGTCCCATTACTTCCGAGTTGGTTTGTCCCTGTGCAACACCGGCTTTATACAAAAATGACAAATATACCGCCCCGCTGTTGATTGGAGTTGAAGAAAAGGATTTATATGATTTATAGTCTGTTGCAGACGAGATATCACTGTTTAAAGTCTTTCCAATACCGGAAAGTATATATGTTTTACCGTTGTTGGTGTATGTTAATGCCGG
>JARKQF010000101.1 GCA_029973975.1 Paludibacter sp. | reverse complement strand
TGCTAATTAGCTGTTTATCCATATAAATCTGCTGTGATGGTTTATTCCCGTTTTGCTGTCCTTTGTCCCGGGGTTGGGGAGCAAAAGTACAAATCATTGTTCTATTTACAAAGCTTATAACTACAAAAAATATAAGAAATTGAGATGTCGTAGTTATGTTGAATAGGTGTAGTTGAATAATCAGAAGTATAATTTTTGTACTTTTCTGAATTTCCATTATCTTTGCGGATATTGTTAAGGTTATAAAAAATCTGTTTTAAATATAAATGATGGCTTCTACAGAGGGAAAGAAAAAAGAGATCCGCTTGCTTTTTGTTTGTCTTGGGAATATCTGCCGTTCACCGGCTGCCGAAGGCATTATGGCAACTGTTGTGGAGAAGAACGGCCTTCAGGATCTGGTTGAGGTGGATTCGGCCGGTACTTCCGGATGGCATCAAGGGGAACTACCCGATGAACGTATGCGGCTGCATGGTGAAAGAAGAGGGTATAATTTTGATAGCCGTGCCCGGAAATTCAAAAAGTCCGATTTCAATGATTTCGACTATATCCTGGTAATGGACCGGCAAAATTATGCCAATGTGAAAGCGTTGGCAACCAGTCAGGAACAAATTGATAAAATCCATATGATGACCGAATTTTCCCGTCAGTATACCCATCATGATCATATTCCCGATCCTTATTACGGCGGTGCATCAGGATTTGAACTGGTACTCGACCTGCTCGAAGATGCCTGTGAGGGATTGCTGCAGACCATTAAAAGAAAATACGGCTTTTAGACTCATTATGCAGGTGGATCCTGCACTATAATAGTAATAAAAAACGGCCGATTTCTCAGCCGTTTTCCCCTACCCGTGTTTATCGACTTAATAAGTCATCATTGGTTCAATTTTTCCGGCATCTTCAATCATTTTCGTGAGCTGGCCTAAAGAAGGCAGGCGACGTACCAGTTTTTTGGCTTCGTTTACTTCCTGCATTTTGGCATATAAGTTCTCAGCGTTGCGGTTCCGGAACTCTTTTACCGTATCCACACCGGCTGCTTCCAGCAGTTCTGAAAATTCTGACCCGATACCCGGTACGCGGAAAAGATCGGCGTGGTTAGTCCATTTCAGGATTAACTTTTCATCAATACCTGTCTCTTTTGCCATTGCGGCACGACCGGATTTACCGGCACATTTCTCGAGTAATCCTTCTGTAGAGGTAACACCGGCAGCTCTCAGCTTTTCTCCGTAAACAGGGCCAATACCTTCAATTTCTTCAATTTTGTAAGCCATACGAGTAATTAATTTTTTTAGGGTTTAAATTAGGCGATTTCTGCCCAAATATAGGCACATCTATGAAACTATGCACTCACCATACAC
>JARKQF010000063.1 GCA_029973975.1 Paludibacter sp. | reverse complement strand
TACAAATACGGTGCTACCGAGCTTTTCAATGAGATATCTTTGCACATCATGAAACAATTTTCCTTTGGACCTCAACTGCTTCATGTAGATACAACAAACTTCGGAGTTTATGGAAAATATGAGAATGACGCACCGGATAGTACCGAGTCTATAAAAATTACTTTCGGCCATGCCAAAGATGGCAGAATGGATCTGAAGAGGTTTGTCCTCGGCATGGTCACAAATCAGTTTGGCTTGCCTCTATTCACTGAAGCTTATTCTGGGAACAAATCTGACAAGAAAAGCTTAATGGAGATGATACAAAAAACGCAACAAGCGATCGATTTAGATGATGATAATTTTTGGGTCGCTGATAGCGCTTTATATACTGAAGAAAATATTAAACTCATGGGTACAGAAACAAAATGGATTACGCATATGCCTGCTACGGTGGCAGAAGCTCAAGAACTCCTCAACTCCAACTTAAATATGATTCCTGGCAGCGATCCACGATACGCTTTTTATGCTACTGATATCAATTACGGCGGAGTCCCTCAGCGTGCCGTTGTTGTTTGGTCTAAAGAAATGAATGAGAGGAATGAAAAGACATTTGAGAGAAGAATTGAGAAAGAAACCATAGAAGCAGGAAAAGATCTCAAAAAGCTAATGAGAAAGAAATTTGCCTGCATACCGGACGCTGATAATGATTTAAGGTTATGGCAATCCTCACATCCGCATCATCTCCTCGATAATGTGCAGGTTGTGCCTGTTATGGAAAAAGCAGAAAAGAAACGAGGAAGGCCGAAAAAAGATGAGCTTTTAACTGCGAGCTATATGATTCAGGGAGAGATTAAATTAAATGAAGAAGCTCTAGTCGAAGCTCGCAAGAACTTAGGTCGATTCGTTTTAGCCAGTAATCAGGTCGATCTTGATCCCGAGGTTATGCTAAATTATTATAAAGGACAGCAAGCGGTGGAACGTGGATTCAGGTTCTTGAAGGATAAAAGTTTCCATGTCTCAGAGGTCTATCTCAAAAAAGAGGAGAGAATAGAAGCACTTTGCATGATTATGGTATTGAGTCTTCTAATATATTCATTTGCTGAATGGAAGCTCAGGCAAGAACTCAAGAAAACCGGACAGACTGTGCCCAATCAGCTAAATAAACCAACACAACGACCCACAATGCGCTGGGTCTTTGAGTTTTTTATGGGCGTGATTGCATCGGTTGTTATGGATGGTGAAACAATCATAAAAACTGTTATACATCTAAGCGATCCCCAGACAACCATTCTGGAATTATTAGGTAGTGAGTGC